>JAESRA010000222.1 GCA_016764895.1 Phycisphaerales bacterium
GGTGGAGTATCGGTTTGCGCCCAAGATGGCGATTATCTCGCAGCGAGAAATCGGGATCGATGTTATTGATTTTCATGAAGCACTCCGGCATGTGGTGCGGCAGGACCCGGATGTGATCTTTATTGGTGAGATGCGGGATCAGGAGACGGTGCTGAGTGCGATCCAGGCGGCCGAGACCGGGCACTTGGTATTTGCGACTCTGCATTCGGCTGATACGATGGGCGCGTTTGGGCGGATGCTGGAGTTTTTTCCTACGGAGGAGCGGGCATTTATTCGGAACTCGCTTGCGTCGACGCTCAAGGCGATCTGTGCGCAGCGGCTTGTGCCTGCGAATCCTGAGCTGGCGGCGCAGGATGGGGGGTCGAAGGTGGTGCCTGCGGTGGAGGTGCTTTTGACATCGCCTACGGTGCGTGAGCTGATTCGTGATGAGCGAGATTCGGATCTTCCTGCGGTGATTAGTACGAGCCGGTCTGATGGGATGATTAGCTTTACAGAGCATCTTGCAGAACTTGTAGATAAGGAATGGATCAGCTCGCAGGTTGCTCAGGAATATGCACCGAACCGGGATATGCTCAACTCGATTTTGAAGGGGGTTGAAGTCAAGGCGGCGTCGCTGGTTGGGCGGATTAAGGGGTAGAGTTGCCGTTGCTATTTGACAGGAACGATCGCGTGTTGATTCTGTCGATGGCGTGGCTAGGGTTGTGACCGGCGGGATTTCATGCTCGCTCTAGCAGGAAACAAATACAGGAGTGTTGATATGAAACAGGTTTTGCGGATGATGTGTGTTGGGGCATGTGTGGTTGGGGCTGGTCTTGTTGGTGGGTGCGGCGGGGATGCTGAGCCTGGGTCTGTGCCGGCTGGGGCTGATACGACTGCCAAGAAGCCGAGCTTTAATGCCGATGCTGTGAAGGGGGCTTTGGTCTTTAGGAATACCTGTGTGACTTGTCATGGCGGGGATGCCAAGGGACTGCCCAACAATGGGCCTGATTTGACGGCGTCGGCGTTTGTCAGAGATACGAGCAATGCGGATCTGCTGACCTATGTGATCGAGGGTCGTGAGGTTCCAGGCGGGGTGCCGATGCCGCCGCGTGGTGGGTTTACTGAGGAGATGCTGCCTGACTCTGATATTGAGAAGGTGATTGTGTATATGAAGAATTTTCCAGGGAACAAACCCTGAGTGATGTTTGATTGAAATTGAAAGAGGCCGCGAGTGTTTTTGCTTGCGGCCTTTTTTGTGGGTTGGTATTGGGAGAAGAGGAAGAAAGACCCCCTCCGTCGCTGCGCGACACCTCCCCCGGAAGCCCGGGGGAGGAGGAAGGCCCGACTGCGCCGCCCCCCAAAGACGGCGAGATCGGGGCACCCGGCACCCGGATGAGGAGAAGACCCGAATCACCGAAGACGGTGAGACGGGGCACCCGGCACCCGTCTAGCCAGATGGGGTCTTTACTTTGGGGGGTTAATCGATTTTGGTGTGGAGGTTGCCTTGTTCGGATTCGAGGTGGCCTCCCATGGCCATGATGTCTTCGATGACGCCTTTGAATTGGGATTCTGGCATTGGGGGGGATTGGTTATTCATGACGGATGTGTAGAGGTCGTCGGTGAGGCCTAGGTAGAGGCGCATGGCGTAGTCGTAGGCGGCGTCGTGGTCGTCGCGGGAGAGGTCGAGTCTCAGTTCATTGATGATTTTGGTGCCCATGCCGATCCATTCGTCGAAGGTTTCTTTGGAGATGTTGTCTTGGATCCATTGGCCCATGCCGTTTTTGAATGGGGGTTTTGGGAGTTTGTGTCCCATTTGGCCGGTCTTTGTGCAGCGGAAATCACCCCCTGCTGATGGGGTATCGGATTGGTCGCCTTTTTGGACGACTTCGGGGATGGGGGCGTTGATTTCTTTGAGCATTTCTTCGATGGCGTTTTTGGGGAGCATGTCGCCTCGGGTGGTGGATTCGATGTATCCCCAGGTGAGGATTTCGGTGGCTTGTTCGTTTTGGTTGCTGTCGATGAGTGCTCTGCCTGCGAGTTGGAAGGCTTTGGTCATGCCTTTGTTGATTTGGGTGCATCGGATGAAGGAGGCGGCGGCTTCTTTGTTTTGGTTTGCTTGGAGGTAGGCGTTGCCTAGGGAGAAGTGTGCCATGTCGTTGTTGGGGTCGGAGTCGATGAGGGATTTGAACTGGGAGATTCTGGTTTGGGGGTCCATTGGTGGGCTCCTTTGGTGTTGATTGATTGAGAACGGTAGGCGGGTGGAGTTGAAGACACTACTGCGCCCAAGAGAACGAGTAGTGGCACCCTTGAGAGAAGAGGAAGAAAGACCCCCTCCGTCCTCGAAGCGCGGACACCTCCCCCGGAAGCCCGGGGGAGGAGGAAGACCCGACTGCGCCGCCCCTCAAAGACGGGGAGTAGTGGCACTCGGCGTAATCTGTACTTTGGGGGGGTCGGGTTGTGTATTGTGTGGGTATGGGATATGCACCGAGTGAGCGATTAGGGATTGATTTGTGTGGTGTGGGGATGGTGTCGCCTGTGGTTTTGGCTGCGGGGACGGCGGGGGTGCTGGGGGAGATGGGGGATGTGATGGATATTTCGATGCTTGGGGGGATTGTGGGGAAGTCGATTACGCGGGAGGCGAGGGAAGGGAATGTTTTTCCGCGGATTACTTTTACGCGGGGGGGGATGCTTAATGCGATTGGGCTGGCGAATCCTGGGCTTGGGGTTTGGGAGTCGGAGATTGGGCCGAAGGTTGATGGTGTTGGGACGAATGTGATTGGATCGGTGGCGGGGGATTCTGTTGAGGAGTATGTGGAGATTGCTTCGGCGATGGACGGGGTTGAGGGGGTGAAGATTATTGAGCTCAATGTGTCGTGTCCGAATGTGCATTCTGGTTTGGAGTTTGGGGCTGATCCGGGTGCGCTTGGGGAGTTGGTTTCGGCGGTGCGGGGGGTGACGGGGAATACGAAGGTGTTTGTGAAGTTGTCTCCGATTGTGGTGGGGACGCCGAGTACTGTGGTGGATTTGGCGAAGGTTGCGGTGGATGCGGGAGCGGATGGTTTGGTGCTTTGTAATACGGTGCCTGCGATGGGGATTGATGTGAATACTCGGCGGCCTGTGCTGTCGAATGTGATGGGCGGGATGTCTGGTCCTGCGGTGCATCCGATTGTTGTGCGGCTGGTGCATCTTGTGTATCGCGGGATTGCTGGGGATGCGGGGGTGCCGATTTTGGCTGTTGGTGGGGTGAGCCGGTGGGAGGATGCGGCGGAGTTTATTTTGGCTGGGGCGAGTTGTGTGGGGATTGGGGCGGGGAGTTTTGCGGACTTGCGGATTCCGAAGAAGGTGGTGAAGGGGCTGGATCGGTGGTGTTTGAAGCAGGGGGTTGGTTCGATTGGGGAGTTGGTTGGTGGGGTTGAGTTGGGGGAGTAAGAGAAGGTCGGAAGTAGGAGGAGGGAAGAGGAGAAGTCAGAGAGCCCTCACCCCGGCCCTCTCCCATCAGAATGGGAGAGGGAGGAAGAGAAGATGAAGAAAGACCCCCTCCGTCGCTGCGCGACACCTCCCCCGTCAGGACGGGGGAGGGGCAAAGAAAGAAACTCGCCCGGAGTGTGTGAC
>JAESRA010000223.1 GCA_016764895.1 Phycisphaerales bacterium
CCGGATTCCGAGACGGCGACCAAAATCTTCACTATGTCCATACCAACCAGAAAAAAGGAAGATCCTGCGGCATGTGCCACCAGCCCCACGCCGGATCGCTCCCCAAACTCATGCGAGAACAGTTCCCCTTCGGCCCAGGCCAATGGGACCTACAGATCGGCTTCGTCCAATCAAAAACCGGCGGCACATGTATGTCAGCATGTCACGAGAAACGAACATACAACAACTCAGATATGCCTTAATTAGTCCTCGGCGGGCTCGGTAGAGATGAATCATTCGTGCTGTAATGCAACAATCGGATCAAGGTTGGCCGCTCGCATCGCCGGGTACATTCCAAAGACAATCTCCACCTTGATACTGATCACCACCGATAGCAGCACACTCCACTGCGTGGGTTTTTTATTTCTTTTTAATTTTAAGCAGTGGGGCGGCGTGAATAAGAAGGCAGCAGGGTGAGTCTTAGATGGCCAATGACCTGCTCCCCAAAACCGGATTGCTCCGAACTGACCCTGATGGAAACACGCTATTGGTTTTTTCTTAGCCAACTAACTCAGGATTCTTCTCAATCAATCGACGAGTCCGCTCATACCCAAGGGCGTAATTGGTTTCGTTTGTTTCAGAGTATATCCAGTTTCGTTGGAGCTCAAGACATGCTTCAACCATTACCCCGGTACAACCGCAGCAGTCCCAAACAAGTCCGCCTGGCTTTGTCAGTTTGTCTACAAATCCGGCACAGATTTCAAGGGGCTTCTCGTAGATGCTTCGATCTCCAGGCTCAGCTTCACCCTTACGGATTTCAGCGGCGAAGCCCATCGTTACTGATTTGATCTTGCCTTCTGCCATCTGATCGATAAATGCATCGCCCAGTTTCGAAATATCTTGGCCACGAGGGAGTTCTGGATTGTTGTCGAACAAATCCTCTCGTTTCCTTGCAAGAATCAGAACCCGCTCGCTGCTCGGTCCATATCCTCTGTACTGATGGCGAGCTTGTGTACGCTTTCCCCAGTTGAGGGGGAATACATATTCAAAGCCGGATTCATATGCTGCGTTGATGACCTCCGGGTTGTCAGGAACTCCGCCTGCCCCCCAAAGCACGATGACGCCTGATTCGGATAGATACTCTGGCATTGCCCGAATCATATCGAGATGCAATTTTAGAGCGTCTTCGTATTTTGTATAGTCTACTGTTTCTGCCAGCCCGCATTCTGATAGACATGGCGATGATCTCCCGCCATTTCGAAAGAGGTAAGGCGGATCGAACCAACAAAGATCAACCGAGCCCGGCTTGATGACCGTTCCGAGAAGTTTCGTGCAGTCCTTGTTGAGGAACTGCTTATGCCACCATTCATCAGGCCTTTATTATCCTTTTGATATTCAGCCATCCGATTTATGTATCGGGTCGCCTTGATCTTCAATGCGATTCCCTTGGCAATCGCTTTGGGGGAACTCTTCTTACTGGTTCGGACCATATCTACTACATCCGATGGCGGCGTTGATTCGGGAAGTTGTCTTTTCGACTTGAGCCGATTGGAAAGATCGATGGCGAAGTAGCAATCGGCAAACGATGCTCCCGTCTCTCGAATCTTCGCTCGCTCCTCCTCTGAGTATGCTCCGGCGGTTGTTCGCAGTTTGGAGACATAGCTGATTGAATGGTTCGAGAAGTAGTCGCTATGTAGTTTCTTGAGCTCTGGGGCTTTCTCATCTCTAGATTCAACGAGTTGCTCAATTTCGATGATGATGTCGCCCTTCTCAAACTGAGCGTCAAATGTCTTTTTAAAGGCATTCGAGAACTGGCTGAGTAGTGCCTCGATCTTCTTGTCAATACATGTCTTAGGGTCTTCCTCCTTTCCGTTGTTCTGAGAGGTAAATGACAGGTTTGGGCCGCTATTGGGTAAATTTTCCATACCCCTCAGCGGTCGATGAATTGTTTCGGTGAATTTGAGAGTAGATAAGGCTGTCAAGGGATGTCATCCTTCTGATAGGGTCAAGGTCTCAATTTCCTCTAGGAAATCGTTGATATGAGGCAGTATCGGTGATTCCATCGAAAGTTCAGGAGAAACCCAGCCTCATGGCTCTTCTGCTCTGAGATCACCGAAAACAACTGATGGCGACTCCTCTCTATATAAAAATGAGCGTTGGTATCTCTTTCGGTGAATCAAACTCATCAACTTTCGGTGAGAACTCGTCTGTTTCTACGCTCAGCTTTTGGTGCGGTAAATACAGACCGATAACTTCGCTAAAACAGCGTTTTAACCCAATTGGAGCTATGCATTTATCTTCGCGGGAATAAAAGACGATTGACAAGTGTCAGAAATAATGGTATCATTTACTGACAGAATGAAAGGGTTAACATGGACACGACGCAAAATCAGGTATTGAAACGGATTGGTCGCCAATATGGTGGGCCTGGTGCTGTCGTGACGGCCAAGGATTTCCTTGACCTCGCCAGCCGAGATGCGGTCGATCAAGCCTTGGTACGGCTCACCAAGCGAGGTGATCTCAATCGTGTAGGCAGAGGGCTGTACCATCGGCCTCGGATGAACCAGAATCTAGGTATTGCTGTCCCCCCCGATGCTGACAAAGTCGCCGTAGCGTTGGGGCGTCAGACCGGAAGCCGAGTGGTGCCTTCTTCAGCCGTTGCTGCCAACCGCCTTGGGTTGTCAACGCAGATCCCTGCGAAGCATGTTTACTTCACAGATGGGAAATCTCGGAGCGTGAAGGTTGGTAGTCAAACATTCCGGCTTAAGCATGTCGCTCCCAATAAGCTGCCATCAAACGATTCGGTTGTTGGGCGAGCGTTGCAAGCGATCGACGCTCTCGGCCCAGATCCTGATGATCAGGTCATTGGTGTCATTCAGCAAATGCTGTCATCCAAGCAAAGGGAAAGTCTGTTGAAAGAAGCTCGGTATTCTGCGGAATGGGTCGTCGAGGTTGCTCGGAGGATCGCCAACCCAAATCAGTCAGAGGAGATGATTGCTCATGGATAAGGTCGCATGTCTCTCTCCAACGGATAGGTCTTGAAGCTCAGGTCAACAGCTAACGCAGATCTGCTAGTTCTCGCAATGGCGCGGCGGCATTATGGGCTGAGAGCATAAAAAACAATCGAATACCGAGTGGCATTGGAGCGTTAGTCAGATAAAGCCCAGCAACCGATTGCCACAGGCCACTCTCCTCCCAGGCATGGTTGCAGGAGATTTGGTAACGCCATTCGTCAGGATGATGATCAATTTCATCGTTCCCTGTGATGTGTGCGGACGAGTTTGGAAAAATTTACAACCTCTAGGATTTCATTTGCAGGTGTATGCGGAATGCAGTATTTGTGTGTGATGTCGCCAAGAAAGCGACGCAAAGCCGAGATGGTTCGGCAATGCACTGGGGAAAATCATGTCGAAAAACACACAACCACTGACTGAAAGCACACACTCATCATGCCTGGAGTTTGAGCACTCAAAAGATTTTGCTGAATCGAAAGACCATTTGATGCAACCAACGTCTTATGTCTTCACGATTGACTGCGGAGGTGTGAGATGAGCACTATTGAATGGACAGATTCTACTTGGAACCCAGTCACAGGCTGCACGAGAGCTTCGAGCGGTTGTGACAACTGCTACGCCGTGACGATGTCGTGGCGGCTTGGGAACATGGGCCAGCCCAAATACGAAGGCCTCACAGTTCTCAACGACAAGGGCAAGCGTCACTTCAATGGAGTC
>JAESRA010000224.1 GCA_016764895.1 Phycisphaerales bacterium
GGGCTGGGGGGTTGGGGGGGCGTGATCGTGGAGGAATCAAAAATGACACATCCATGGCCCCAAAATCCGTCCGCCAAAATCCCCACGATCCACTGCTCAATGAACATCTGCGGCAAGATAATGAATAGATGAACTACCCAAGCGATCAGTTCGAACTACTTGAGTTTGGCGATGTAGAGTTGATTGACGCAAAACGGCCTAAGAAGTTTAATCTTGGATAGGAACCGTTCGATCGGGGCAACCCGCTTGGTTGAAATGCTCTGGGCAATCGTCGCGCCAATGAATCCACACCCCACAGTGCTGACAATCTTGAGCCCGGCCTTCTCAGCCGTTTGATGCGCTTGCTTATTGGTCATATAATTACCCTCGGTGCGGTAACCATTCCTCATATTTTTGATCTTGTGGATCGGCCAAAGAATGAGCTTATGACTCATGATGTTGCCGTGGTTATTAAATACCAGCAAACTATTCTCATCCTTGAGTCGTTTGGCAAGGGCATTGATACCGGCCTGGCGAAGATCAGGCTCTGCATTGAGCACAAATCGGAAAGTAGTTATCAAATCATATGAACCCTCGACCTCAGCGTCCTCAGGCGTAATATCTTTGCAGATCATGGTACCTTTGGCGAGCTTTTCTTGGGCTCTATCAACCATCGCCTGGGAAATTTCGATCCCCGTTGCTTCGTCCACCTTGTCTTCCATATGGCTAATCACACGCCCCGTGCCAGCAGCAAAGTCCAAATACTCGATCCTGTCATGGCTCTGACGCATCCGCTCAACAATTAAATTCAACTGGGCTTTCTCAATATCCCACAGCAGGCTCGAATAGGCGGTAGGCGAGTACTGATGGACATCATATTCCTCGGCCTTTTCGGGCTTGCCGAACTGTTCACGATAGGTATTGGTCATGTCAGGTATCCTTTAGAGTTGGTTCCATCTCGATATAATCAAATCAGTGCTGGGTCTATTGACTATTGATCGAAACGCTAGGGCAAGCATGATGTCAACTCTTCGTTGCGGGTTGTTTTTGTCGAAAAAATGTGCTCGGAAACGCTCGAACAACAATTGGTGTTTGGAAGGGTTGCTCGAACGGTGAACTCCCAGAAAGTAGCTTATTTCATCGGCGAGAATCGGGGCATCCTCGCAGCTTTCTTCCCAGTCATACACCCAAAGATCACCATTTGGCTCTTTCACCATATTATGGGTCCCAAAATCCCCATGGGATCGGCAACAATCTGTATTCGCCAAGTTCGCCTCCTTGAGTTCTCGCACAAACTCTGGCGAAAAACCATCACACCCATCAAGAAACCTATTCCACCACGACAGCGACTCGAATCCATGAGGGCCAATGGGTCTGTATTCCCCTGAAATCTCATCAACGCATGCAGTTGGATATGAAATTAGATTTTTCCTAAGAGGTTTGGCATCGATAGGAATAGGTTGGGTCACCAATACGGCATGCTGTTCAAACGAGGCCGATTGGTAATCGAGAACTGCTGGAACACAGAATGTCTGCAACTCGGCATCATGAAGAGATTGGAGGGTCTTGGCCTCCGAATCAATACTGATATCGTTCTGATCGTTAAACGAGATTTTAGCAAAACCCACCGGAGAACAATCACTATCAAACAAATGCACATAAACCCTCCCGCGGTCAATCTGAGGAGGCCAAATCACCGCAGCAGATAACTCGCCGAGCCCGAGTTTGTTCTCAATCGAATCCATCCATAAAAAAAAATCAAACGCAGGGTAATTGACAATAGGATTTTCTTCCCGGCAAGAAACAAAACGGTCGAGCCGTGTAATTGTTGCCGCACGCACCGCAGAGCGATACAAAGAACGCTTCAGTGAAATGGGTTGATAGCGAGCAATTCCTGCTAACCTAGTCGCCGCAGAATCTGCTGGTCCTGCGAATGTTGGGTTTCCACCCATGCGATATATACGATAATCGGTCCGTTTCATGGGATCAGTATAAGACAGTTGTCTGAGTACACAAAGAAATCCAGGAACAATTGCGCAACCTCTCATCTTTCCATCCGTCTACCCTCCCAAATCCATGATTCATCGGCCTTCCAGAAGACTCACCATGCCGACACCCCCCGACACCCCCCTTGGGCCAAGAAAGTCTTCGCCATGCTTACATTACAGCACCAACTCAAGCAAGATCAGACAAACACAAACCCAGCACTGGGCCCGCACTGGACAACCCAACCATGCGTGTACCACTATCAATCAAAAAAAACACCCCAAACCCAAAGGCTTGAGGCGTATAAAAAATCAACTCTCTGGCCAAGAATCAACCCAAGTTGAACCGGCCAACCATCCCTTGCAACTGCTCCGCTTGGCTAGCCAAATCACCGGCCGCCTGCGATGCACGAGCAGCACCCTCAGAAGATTGAGTCGTCACAGAATTAATACCTTCAATAGCACGCGCAATCTCATCAGCCGCAGCGGACTGTTCATTGGCAGCAGCCGCAATATCTTGGACCATACCCTGAACACCCTGCGAGCACGAAACAATACTTTGGAGCGCAGTACCAGCCTGCGACGCAAGGCTCACGCCTCGACCAACGCGATTGGATCCAGACTCAATAAGTTCCACAGCAATCTTCGTTTCACTTTGGATACCTCGGATCGACGAAGAGACTTCCTCGGTCGCCTCCGTTGTCCGCTCAGCAAGCTTGCGAACTTCGTCGGCCACAACAGCAAACCCGCGACCATGCTCCCCAGCACGCGCCGCCTCAATAGCAGCATTGAGGGCCAACAAGTTCGTCTGATCCGCAATGTCGTTGATCACCGCAATAATCTCGCCGATCGTTTGTGATTTCTCGCCAAGTGTATTGATCGCTTCAGCACTGGATTGAACCTCCGAAGAAATGCCTTCCATTTCCTCAACAGTGTCGCTCACAATACCGCCACCATCCTCAGCCAAACGCTGGGATTCCTCCGATGCAACCGTCGCATCAGAAGACTTCGCAGCAACCTCACTGACAGACTGCGAAAGCTCCTCAACAGCCGCAGCAACCTGCTGGGTTTGTTGTTGCTGGGTTCCCAGGCCAGACGCCATTTCCTCTGCATTGGCCGCCAGCTCCGCCGAAGACCGTGCCACAGCCTCGGTTGAAGACGCAACATCAGAAATAACCTCTTTGATCGCGTTCTTCATATCATTGACCGTCCCGGCGAGTTGACCAATCTCATCAGATGACTTCATCTCAAGATCAGGCATACTCAAATCACGATCCGCGATCCGAGCTGAATACTTCATCACCGTTGTTAATCGACGAGTGATCGATCCAGAAAGGAAAAACGCGATCAGCGACGAGGCGACGATCGAAATAAATCCGACCGTCTGCGCAGTACTCAGCATCGACTTGTTCGCTTCCTCATACTTCAACATCGACAAATCTCTAAACTCTGCTTGCTGTTTAGCCAAGACTTCCATAAGATCATTCGCCTCATTTGCCAGCGGCGCAACCGTATTCAAACAAATATACTCTGAAACAGAGAAGTCAGGAGCCTGACGCTTGGCCACCGCAATCTTCGCTTCGGTAATAAAGGTCGTTCGTGATGCAATATACTCATCGAAGTTTTTCTTCTGCGATGGCGTAAACAAATGCGTCATCGTCATCAACCGATCAACCGATTTCTGACAATCCGCCAGGTTCACTGTAATCTGGTTCAAGAACTCTTCCTTTCCAGACCCAAGAAACAGAGCGATCGAGTTCTTGCTTTTGAGCAAATAAATCTTCGCATCACTTACTCGACCGACAAGCATCTTTCGATCAAAATTAGCCTCCAGCGTTTCCTCTTCATCAAGAATCGCTTGCAAGCTATCGACCATTTTGTCGCCAAAGGGAATAGCGACTTCAAAGTACTGCACATTGGCAGGAAGGTCATCATCAGTCTGGCAAATATCCGCGATCTCTTGCTGGGCCACACGAAACTCAGCCATCACAACCTTGAACCTCGCATATTCTTCAATCTGAACAGGGTCTTCCCATCCTTCAGAAATCACATCAAGTTCCGCCATATAGGTATCAATGTCTTCCCAGGTCTGAATTCGCTCATCGGCCAACGCTTCAAGCCCAAGAATCATGTACCCACGATGCATCGAAAGCGCATGATGAATCTCAGATTTGAGTGACAAACACAACTCAAGAGCAGAGCTCGCCTTGTACAGCAACTTGTTTGACTGCTTGGTCTTGTACTGAACAATACCCACAAGCAAGATCAGCATTGCAATAATGCAACCAAATCCAAAGGCGAGTTTCATTCTAATAGTCATATTCATTTCTAGTCACTCCTACTGATGGCCAAGACTGAGAGAGCATACTTTCGAGCGGCACCCTGAGTTCCGTATTGTGCAAGTGCAGTCGTATCGAATCCTCACACCAACCGATCCAGATCGACACCCCAACTTTCCACAAATTTGTAAAAAATACGGCCCAAAAGCAATAGAGTGCCGATTCAGGAGAGCAATATCCATTTCATATATATGAACCATCTCTGCAAATACCTTCCTAACTACCGACCAATTCAGCCAGAGCCCCCAGTTGCAGGGAGTACCCAGCCAAGTCCCCGTTTTTGGGGGGTGGCGAAGGAGGTCATAACGGGGTGCAGGTAGTTTGCATGAAGCATGCCAGGTGCCCTGCTTATGCCTGATATTCTCATCGGGTTTAAGCAGGATCAGAAGTCGCTGGTTGTCGAAGACTCTGCCGGGTGCCGATAACAACTAGATTAATGGTCCAAAATCTTTCAATTGACAATCCAAAAATTCAAATGATTTCCCTTGCATTCGGATCAAAATGTCGCTAATTTGAGCACTCAGTTTTGTTACCAAAAATAAAGAGGAAAAACCCATGCTCAGGAACTCGCATCGTGTTTCATCTATTGTCAATCAACTCAGGTTGATCGCCCCCGCAGTTGTACTGGCCTCAATCAGTTCACAAACCCTTGCCCAGGCACTCCCTCCAGTACCCTTCCCGCCAGAAAACCAATTCACCCAAGAAAAATCAGACCTCGGCAAAATCCTCTTCTGGGACGAACAACTCTCCAGCGACAACACCATGTCCTGCGGCTCATGCCACCAACCAGCCGTCGGAGGAACCGATGAACGCGTCGGCATCAACCCAGGGCCCGATAACATCTTCGCCACCCAAGACGACATCTTCGGATCACCAGGAGTCGTCTTCCAAGACGCCAGTGACAACTATGTCCCCTCACCACTCTTCGACCTCGATGTCCAAGTCACCGGCCGCCAAGCACCTCCATCAATCATGGGCATGTACGCCCCAGAACTCTTCTGGGACGGCCGCGCAGGCTCAACCTTCCACGACCCAATCACCGGCGAACTCATCATCGCCTCAGGCGGAGCCCTCGAAAGCCAAGCCGTAGGCCCTCCAGGCAGCGGTGCAGAGATGGCACACCAAGATCGCAACTGGGAACAAATCATCGTTAAACTCACCGGTTCACGCCCACTAGCACTGGCCACAAATCTCCCCGCAGATATGGCCGCCGTCATCGCACAAGCAAAAAACTACCCACAAATGTTCCAAGAAGTCTTCGGTGACCCAGAAATCACCGCGGGCAGAGTCGCCATGGCCATCGCAACATACGAGCGAACACTCCTCCCAGACCAAGCACCCTACGACCATTTCGTCGCCGGCGACACCAACGCCTTGACAACCCCGCAGATCATGGGGCTCAATATGTACCGCGCATCGCTGTGCAACGCATGTCACATCGGAGCCGAGTTCACCGACAACTCATTCCGAAACATCGGTGTGCGACCAATCATCGAAGACTTTGGCCGCTTTGAAGTCACAGGCAACAACGCCGACCGAGGACGCTTCAAAACACCATCGCTCCGAAACACCGGCCTCCGCGACCGCTACATGCACAACGGGCAGCACGCCACCATGGAGCAGGTCTTTGATTTCTACGCCCACAGAAACGGCCAAATCCCATTCCCACAAAACCTCGATCCATTCATGATCGCCCCCATCGCCTTCTCACCATTGGCAGAAGCCAACATCATCAACTTCCTCACCAACGCCCTGACCGACCCACGCGTTGCAAACGAAACCTTCCCCTTCGATCGCCCAACACTCTACGCAGAACTCCCAACAGCAAACCCAGCCGTCATCGGCACCGGAAGCGCAGGCTCAGGTGGAATCATCCCAGACATGGTCGCCGTCATCCCACCAAACCTCGGAAACGACGGCTTCAAAGTCGGCGTCAACAACGCCCTAGGCGGAGCGCAAGCATTCGTCGTCGTCTCAACCTCACCACCAATCTCAGGACTCGTACCACAAGACGAAATCCTCGGACCAATCGTCCTAGAAGGCTCCGGAAACGGCAACGGCTACGGCACCATGTTCTGGCCAATCCCAAATGACCAAGCACTCGACGGCCAAACCTACTACATGCAATGGCTCGTCGTTGACCCAGCAGCCCCAGGCGGCACCGCAGCCTCACCCGTCGCCCAACTCACCACCTTCTGCTCCATGACAGGCGTATGCGTCAACACCTGCCCCGCAGATTTCACACTCGACGGCACCCTCGACTTCTTCGACATCTCAGCATTCCTCGCCGCATTAAGCAGCGGCGACCCAACCGCAGATTTCACCGGCGACGGCACCTTCGACTTCTTCGACATCAGCGCATTCCTCACCGCCTTCTCCGACGGCTGCCCATAACCGGCCGTCTAACCGGCTGTCTAACTGATTGTCTAACTGGCTGTCTAAATAGTCGCCTGAGATCAAAAACAATACCGATTCGTCCTACCGGGCGGGACCTTGCGTCCCGCCCGGTTTTGTAGACACACAATCCAGCCCACATAACCTATAACCCAGCACCCCCCTTCGACCGTCCTAGGCTGTGTCTGACGGCTCCAAGTTTTCTTCTCTGGGTGCCCCGATGGTGGGCTTTGCCACCTGCGGGTCTTCAAATGGGTAACGGGTAATGCCGGGTGCCCCGACTCGTCGTCTTCGGCGCAGTCGGGATTTAGTAGGCCGCCTACATGCCGGGTGCCCTGCTTACGCGCAGCTTAAGCAGGTCTTTCATACACCGAGCCGGCCCAATCCTGACACTATTCTAAAGCTTCTCAATGATTTGATCACATAATTCTTGAGTCTCAACCCCCGCCGCGTCGATCCAAATTGAATCCGCCCGCCGCCCGCGGAAGCGTTTGAGCCAGGTGCGTTGGTTCTTGGCGAACCGCCGCGTATCAATCTTGATCCGCTCGATCGCCTCATCAAGTGTGCACCGATGCTCAAAATGTTCAATCAATTGTTTGTACCCAATCGCCTGTGATGCTTGTTCGCCCAGCACATCAGATTCCCAAAGTGATCGGGCCTCCTCGACCAATCCCATCTCGATCATCAACTTGACCCGCGCATTGATCCTCGGATTGATTTCCTCAGCCGTCCAGTGCAGTCCAACCAGCACCGCCCCAACTCGCGCATGACCCTCGGCGTCCCACTGTTTCTGCAACAATGTAATCGGCGTTCCAGTCTGCAAAAATACCGCCAAGGCCCGCCGCGTTCGGCGGATGTCGTTGGCATCAATCCGCTCATGGGCCTCAGGATCAACCTCCAAAAGTCTCGCCCGCCGCTCCGGCTGATCCATCTGCTCAACCGTCGCCATCACCGATTCACTCGGCTCCGGGGCCGTAAACATGCCGTCTAAAAAAGTTTGAATATACAAATTCGTCCCGCCGACGATGACCGGCGGGATGCCGTCATCGATCAGCCGTCCGACCAAATCATCGGCCATGGTGAGCCAGTCGGCGACGGTGAACCGTTCGCCGGGATCAACGATGTTGATCAGATGGTGAACAGTGCCGTCGATTTCCTCGGCGGTCGGCTTGGCTGTTCCGATGTCCATTCCGCGATAAATTTGGTACGCATCCGCCGTCACGGCTTGCCCCATCGGCAGTCCCCGCCGCTGATATTCTTGGCACAACGCCACCGCCAGCGCGGTCTTCCCACCGGCGGTCGGGCCAACAATTACTGGATATCGATTCGCGTTGTTCATGGCCAGATTCTAGTGGGTGCCACGGCTTGACCGTCTTGGGCAAGTTGTGTCTTATTTAATTTACAAATCACTTCGGCTTCGCGGCTGGGAGGATTCCGATGAGTACCAGAAGGATGCCTCCGGCGATCACCCAGAGCCGGGATGTGGGGACCATGACCATTTTTTCGAGTCTCGAATATTGCGGGGCAAACACTGGCCGATCAAGGGCGGCCGGTTCGAGGAGTTCGAACATCATTGGGTCGGCCTGTTGTCCTGGCGAGATCAGCGCGTCGTGGGTGGCGGGGATGAGGCCCATGTTGGATTGGGCCAGGAGGCGGAGGGTGTCTGGATTTTGTTTTTCGATGGCTTCGATCATGTTGGCGTAGGACTCGTTTCGTGCGATATTTTCTTGTTCGGCGACCAGGGCAAGATTGGTTTGGTGGCGAGTCCATTCCAGGTCGGCGTTGAGTGGGAGGATGGCGGCGGCGGCGATGAGGACGATGCCGCAGAGGAAAAATCCCCAGCGGGCAATTTCGGAGGCGGCGGTGTCGAGTTGAGGGGAGGTGGAGATGGATTTCAATTGTTCCATGTGGAACAATCGGCGAAATGGTGGGTTTGGCTCCAGTGGCACTAACCGCCTTGTTTGTGCGCACGGATTTGGATGTTAGTGGGTTTGGGGGTACACAGTTGAGAGGAGGATTTTGAACCGAAAGGAAGACATGCAGGAGCCGAAGACGGCTCCTACATGGCACCCGGCAGAGGAGAGTAAGACACGGCTTGCCGAAGACGGTCACCCTGCAAATCAAAGACCCTACTGCGCCGAAACGGCGAGTAGGGGCACCCGGCATGGCACCGGGCCATGGAATCACCCTCCAAAGACCCTACTGCGCCGAAGCGGCGAGTCGGGGCACCCGGCATCGGGATTAAGGGTTGTCCGTTTGTCGAAGACCCGACGCGGATAAGAATCCGGGTCGGGGCACCCGGCACCCGGCCCCCCAACGGCGAGTGGGGGTCTGGTCACCAAGATTTGTCACAAAGTTTCTAAATATACTCTTGATACCGGTTGGGTTGTCGTGTATTTTAGAACTTGTGTATATGAGGTCGTGCCTGACGATTCATTAAGAAACGGGCTGGAAGCCCGTTGTACCAGAAGAGAAGGGTTCATTGTTCGACACTGTCTGGAATAGAAACCATCACACTTGGAGTTACTTATTATGAATATTTTTCGTTGCCGTACCGCTGTTCTTGCTGGATGTATAGGAGCCGGATTCACTGTCTTTTCTGGACCGGCCTTTGCTGGACCGGCGTTGGCCCAGCCGTGCAGCCCTGATGAGGTTACCAAGCTGCTCGCCTCCGACGGGGCGACGGCGGACTCGTTCGGCAACTCGGTCTCGGTCTCGGGCGATGTTGCCGTGATCGGGGCACGCTATGACGGCGACAACGGAGACTTCTCCGGATCGGCGTATGTCTACCGGTTCGACGGCACCAACTGGGTCGAGGAGTCCAAACTGCTCGCCTCCGACGGGGCGGAGTTTGACGGGTTTGGCTGGTCGGTCTCGGTCTCGGGCGAGGTCGCCGTGATCGGGGCATACTGGAACGACGACAACGGGAGCAACTCCGGGTCGGCGTATGTCTACCGCTACGACGGCACCAACTGGGTCGAGGAATCCAAACTGCTCGCCTCCGACGGGGCGAGGGATGACTACTTCGGCCACTCGGTCTCGGTCTCGGGCAATGTCGCCGTGATCGGGGCATACGGGGATGACGACAACGACAACGGGGGCGCTTCCGGGTCGGCGTATGTCTACCGCTACGACGGGACCAACTGGGTCGAGGAGTCCAAACTGCTCGCCTCCGACGCGGCGGCGGGTGACTCGTTCGGCCGCTCGGTTTCGGTCTCGGGCGAGGTCGCCGTGATCGGGGCATACGGGAACGACGACAACGGGACCAGCTCTGGCTCGGCGTATGTCTACCGGTTCGACGGCACCAACTGGGTCGAGGAGTCCAAACTGCTCGCCTCCGACGCGGCGACGAATGACTACTTCGGCTGGTCGGTCTCGGTCTCGGGCGAGATCGCCGTGATCGGGGCACCCGGGGACGACGACAACGGGGCCTGGTCTGGGTCGGCGTATGTCTACCGGTTCGACGGCACCAACTGGGTCGAGGAATCCAAACTGCTCGCCTCCGACGGGACGGTGAATGACGAGTTCGGCCGGTCGGTCTCGGTCTCGGGCGATGTCGCCGTGATCGGGGCATGGCGGGACGGCGACAACGGGTTCGACTCCGGGTCGGCGTATGTCTACCGCTATGACGGCACCAACTGGGTCGAGGAGTCCAAACTGCTCGCCTCCGACGGGGCGGCGTTTGACTACTTCGGCGTCTCGGTCTCGGTCTCGGGCGATGTTGCCATGATCGGGGCACGCGGGGACGACGACAACGGGGGCGGCTCCGGGTCGGCGTATGTCTTTGAGCTCAACTGCATGGCCCCCTGCCCCGCCGACCTCAATGGCGATGGCGTCCTCGACTTCTTCGATGTTTCTGCATTCCTCACCGCCTACGGCAATCAAGACCTCATCGCAGACTTCACAGGCGACGGGGCGTGGGACTTCTTCGACATCTCCGCATTCCTCACCGCCTTCGGTGCTGGCTGCCCATAACCCCCCAACCCCCC
>JAESRA010000225.1 GCA_016764895.1 Phycisphaerales bacterium
ACCTCTTCTCAATGCGCCAAGGCCAACTCATCGCACTCAAGATCGACCAATCCAACCCCCTGGGCTCGGCCCAACTCATCGCCCAGTTCCGGCTCAAAGATTCCTAGCAGGGTGCCACTACTCGCATTCTTATGCGCAGTAGTGTCTTGGATTTTTCTAAATGTGTTGGTCAACTAAAGACACTACTGCGCCGCCCCCCAAGACAGCGAGTAGTGGAGCCCGGTCAGGGGGCTTTGCCATCTGGATCGATCACCGCTGCGCGGATCCATCGTTCGATCTTGGGGGTCTGCATTGGCAAGGCCGCGAAGATCAGTTCGTGTCCGATTGGGTACACCCACCGTTCGGGCTTACCCAAAGCTTCGTAAAGCGCATCGCCTGTCGATGCGGGCACCGCTTTGTCGCTGCTGGCGTGGAGCATCAGGATTGGTACGCCGTGCATTGATTCGGCGGTGTGCAGCGAATCGAGCTTCGACATCGACAGATACAGATCGACGAGTTCTTTGAGTTCTTTCTTCTCCGGCTTCTGGATCTCGGCATCCGACGGGTCGGCATCAATATCCATCGCGTCGATCCACTTGGCGTAGTTGGAGCGGACATTAATTTCTAAGAAATTCCCACCCCCCGCGATCAGCACCGCCGCCGAGTACAGCGACGGATCAAACGCATACACACTTGGCAAGATCATCGCTCCGCCCGACATCCCCATGAGTACCACAGGCCTGCCCGCATTGTCTGGGAATCGATCATGGACAAACCGCACCGCCGCCGAAGCCGCATACGCCCCCTCGGCGGCCCGTGTATCAAACATCTCAGCGATCTCTTTGGCAACCCGCGCCGCATTCCCATCTTCTAAACCGTACTGGCTCCGCTGTGTAAACCGCGACGGGTGCGAAAGCATCCGCAGCACCGACCACCCCTTAGAACGAAGATACCGCTCAATAGTATCAATCACCGGCTCAGGGGTCCCGAACATCCCAGGCATCAGCACGACCGTACCAATCGACTCTTCCTCGCCCCGCGGGGTTCGATAGGTAAACCAGGTCCGCTCAAGTTCGATCTGCTCTTCATACTCTTGGCCCGCTTTGGAAAGCCCGACGAGTTGTGCGCTGATGAACTTGAAGGCCAGTTGTGGCTCGCCGTCCTTGCTCTTCTTGGTTTCCACGCCATCGACCGGCGGCTGATGCACAAACAAATAACACCCCGGCCCCTCGGCCTGGAACTTGTACGGATTTTGGACCCCCATCCCCTCGGCCAATCCCAGCGCATCGCTGTATTCAGTTTCCCCGGCACGCAACCGATGGAACCGCGACAGGTGAGCCGGGGCGAGCTCTGAAACCGGATGGTCAAGCTCGACGATCACACCCGTTTGGATGCCGGGCATTATCGAACCAGCCCCCCACCGCGCTGGCCAAATTGATGGGATGATCTCGTCATCGGGCAGTACCGGGCTCGATCGAGCCGCATCGACCACCGCCGACTGGAGCATAATCGACCTCGGATACACGCTCCGGCATCCCGAAACTACACAGATCGCCAAAGCCAACACTATCAATTGTCCGATTAATCTCATTGCATCATCTCCCGTATCTACCCGACATCATACCGTAGATCGACCATCCACCTGACCTATCCTCATCAACCCACATGAATCCAACCACAGACACCCAACCCGACACCAACACCAATCGCGTCCCGGTTATTCGATGCCTCCTCGGAGGCGTCCTCATGGGACTCGCCAACCTCGTCCCAGGCATCTCCGGCGGCACCATGCTCGTCGCCTGCGGGATCTACACCCGTTTCATCGACGCGATCTCTGAGCTCACCCGCTTCAAATTCACCAAGAACAACCTGCTGACCCTTGGGTGCGTGGTTGTTGGGGCCGTCGTTGCCATCGGCGGGCTCGCATCGGCGATCCACTGGTCGCTGGCCAATCACCGCTGGGTCATGTTCTCGCTCTTCATCGGACTCACCCTCGGCGGGGTTCCCATCCTCTATGCAATGGCCAAACCGATCACTCAAAAAGTATGGATCGGCGTTGTAGCCGGGGCCGTGATGATGGGCGGGCTGGTGTATCTCCAGGAATCCGGCGCAGGTTCGTCTGGGCTCCAAGGCCCGGTCGGACTCGTCATCGGTGGGGCCGCAGCGGCCAGCGCGATGATCCTCCCCGGAGTCTCCGGTGCATTCCTTCTACTCTTGCTGGGCATGTACGAAACCATCATCGGCGCAATCAAAGACACCATCGACGCACTCAAAGACGCCAATGTCTCCGCGGTCATGGACCAAATGTCCATCGTCATCCCCGTCGGCATCGGGGTCGTCCTCGGGGTCGTCGTTGTGAGCAATATCCTCCGCTGGGTGCTTCACAAATACGAACGCCTCACCCTGGGCGTGCTGCTCGGGCTCATCATCGCCGCACCGGCCGGGCTGTATCCATTTAGAGATGGTGCCATGCCCCAACTCGGCGACACGATCAAAGGTGAACTGGTGACTATCGACAATCTTGAAGACATGCAAGCAAGCGACAACGCCAAGGACTGGGATCAATCTGCGTTTGCCCCCAACGCCGGCCAGATCGCCGGCTCACTGGGAATCATCGTCCTTGGATTCGGCGCGACCCTCGGCATCGCCCGCCTCGGACGCGAGCGGGGTTCCTGAACCCCATCCACCCATGTACGGCCGCTTGACCCGGTGAATCACCACAAGCGCCACGATCCCCGCAATCAGCATCAACAACGAATACCCCTGCCCACGCGTCAAAGGCCCAAACTGCGACACCCCCGCATCAGGCAGCCGGACCATATCCATCGGGATGCGACCCAACGCATAGACAATCCACATCCACGCCCCCAGCACACCGACGCGCCGGGGTTTGTAGGCGATCGCCCACACCACAATGAACACCAGCAGCCCATCAAAGAACGCCTGCATGAACTGCGTCGGGTACCGCGCTGAGATCAACGGCTCAAGCTGCGCCTGCAGTTCCATGTTGCCGTTGCGAATCATCTCCAGAACCCGCAGATAGCCCTGTTCCCATGCCGTTTCGCTTGGGAGCATGTACTGAGTTGACAACCCGATGATCTGACCGAGTTGTTCTGGGGTTTGCGAGAGCGTATTGAGCGGGCGTTCGAGGATCTCTTGCGGGTACCGCACCGACCACCACGGCGCGGGTTGGCCTGGCTTTGCGATGACTTTGCCGAGGAGTTCGCCGTTGACGAAGTTGGCGAGCCGTCCGAGCATGAGTCCGAGCGGCGCGACCATCGCGCACATGTCCATGACATGCATCGCCGGGCATGCTCCGATCCGGTTGCCGTGTTCGTCTTTGAATCCTTTGCCGATCCACCAGCACGCGGCCATTACCCCGAGGAACCCCCCATGCGAGGACATCCCGCCATTGGTCAAACGCAGCACCCCCCACCACGGGGCCGAGCCCGAGAAATCAATCAGCAGCGCGGGATCGTACAGCACGATGTATCCAAGCCGGCCTCCAACAATCACGCCGCCAACAAGCAGCATCATCACATCAGCGATCCGGTCTCTTGGGATCGGGGTGACGCCTCGCCTCGCGAGCCATCGCAATAAAAAATAGGCAATTACAAAGGCAAGCAGATACGACACGCCGTACCACCGGATACCGAAGTCGCCAGATATCCGCCATACATACGGCGAAAGATCGTGAAACCAACCTGTGTCAGTGAGCATCAGATTCATAGAACGCTCTCAAGCACTTTGGCCGAGGGCTTGGGGGCACGGATGCCAAAGAACCGCTCGGTGTTGTCGTCAATTTGTGTGTGAAACTCGGCAAACGACACGCCTCGGATTTTGGCGAGGAACTCAGCCGTGTACCGCGCATACCCCGGCATGCAAGGCCGCTTGCCTCGCATCGGATCAGGCGACAAAAACGGAGCATCCGTCTCCACCATAATCCGATCACTCGGCACCAGCACCGCCGCCTCGGCGACCTCCTTGGCATTGTTGTAGGTCACAACCCCCGTAAACGAAACACTCGCCCCAAAATCAAGCACCATGCGGATGTCATCAGGCGAGCCCGTAAAGCAATGGAACACAAACCGGTCTCCATCGAGCTTGGTTGATCGCAAAATCGGGACCAAATCATCAAACGCCTTGCGGCAATGGATCACAATCGGCAACTTGAGCCCATCATCCCAGCACGATTCAATCACCGCAAGCTGCTCCCCAAGCACCGACCGCTGGATCAACTTTGGGGGGTTGTCGTAGTGGTTGTCGAGGCCGAGTTCGCCGAAGGCGACACACTTTGGATCCTTGGCATGATTGCGGAGAACACTCCAATCATGAGGCCCCTTGTCCGCATACAAAGGATGCACCCCAACACTGCACCACACAAACTCATGCTCACGAGCCAGCAGGAGTGTATCTACCGAGTCATAGGTGGTCGTCGCAATGCTGATCGCCCCGGTCACGCCCAACGCCGAGGCCTCGTCCAAAACCGAATCGATCCGACCGGCGTAATCCGAAAAGGTAAGATGGCAATGCGTATCAATCACACCAGAATATAGGGCTTCAAACACGCCCACACGCATCACCCGCCGATCGGACCGGCAACAATAGAATATGGACGAGTTCTCACTCCCCAACCTCCCAATGCTCCAACCCCGCCCAACCGACGGGCACAAAGGCACCTTCGGCACCGTCGGGATCATCGGCGGATCAATCGGCTCGACCGACGATCTCCGCGCCCGCATGATCGGTGCCCCCGCGCTGGCCGCGATGAGCGCGAATCGGTCCGGGTGCGGCTTGGTTAAAATCGGAGCGCCGGAATCTATCCTCAACGCTGTCCTCACGCTCGCGCCGATGGCGACCGGGTACCCGATCATCGGGGACGGAACGGCTGTCCTTGATCGGCTCGCCTCCGAATCCGACACCCTCATCGTCGGCCCCGGACTCGGAACAACCGAGTGCATCGAGC
>JAESRA010000226.1 GCA_016764895.1 Phycisphaerales bacterium
GGAGTAGATAGATACGAAAATTTCAAAGTTAGTTCTTTGTGCTGCCGGCGCAGTAGCAATGGCCGGGAACGCGGTCAATGCAGAAGTCATTTCCATACAAATTGAAAACACAGGCGCCTCCGACGGATTCTTTTTCACTCCGTTCTGGGTCGCTGCTCATAACGGCGGGTTCGACTCATACAACACCGGAGGAGTTGCCAGCATGTTCCCTGGCATCACGGAGATTGCTGAGACCGGCAATACCGCCCCTCTTTCAAATGCCTTTACTATGAGCGCAGCAGGAACTGCTGGCGGGGTTCAAACAACCGCAACCGCTGTCGCTTTTGACGGCGATGCACCAGTATTCTCCCCAGGCGAGTCAACAACCTTCGATCTAGATGTTGGTGATTCTTCGACGAACCGATACTTCTCATTCGCCTCAATGGTCATCCCATCAAATGACCTGTTCGTCGGAAACGACAACCCATTTTCATATGCAATCTTTGATATGGCCGGCAACTTCAATGGCACCACCGTGATCGAAATCTATGGCCGCGATGTCAATGACAATGGCTCAGAGTTCAACTCAGCAACAGCAGGAGCAGCCTTCTCCGCCAACGGCGGAACTTCAATATCAGAGTCCGGAATGATCCGAGACTTCTTCACTGAATCCGGGGACAGTGCATACCTGACCTCATTTATTGGCTCTGGCACAGCCAATGGCGCGACCATCGGCTCGGCCTTTGGTCCTGATGATCTGATTGCTCGAATCACGATTACACAAATACCAACACCAAGTGGACTCGCAGCTCTCATCGGCGGAGGCCTACTAATGGGACGCCGACGCCGCTAATTTCAAATCAACTACAAAGTACAATATCGCGAAACAGTTGCACAAGCGAGGCCCAATGGCCTCGCTTGTGCCTTTAAAAACCACACTCAAAACACCCGACCCCTCAAAAAACGACGACGACATCACCAACCCAAACCCACCCCACAACCGCCGGGTGCCCTGCTTACGCGCAGCTTAAGCAGGCTCTTTGATGACCCCCAGTGCCTCGACTCACCGTCTTTGGGGCCCAGTGCCGTACTTCGACCGTCTTCTACAACGCATGCCTTCTCTTCCTCCCTCTCCCATTCTGATGGGAGAGGGCCGGGGTGAGGGCTCCCCGACTTCTCCCATCTTCCCTCCTCACCCTCCGCCTTCTCATCTCCCCTCTTCTCTTGCCCCTTCCCCTCTTGCCTCTCCCCCTCTTGCCCCTCCCCCGCTCCCAGCGGGGGAGGGGCCGACGCTTCGTCGACGGAGGGGGTCTTTCTTTCTGACTCTTCTCTTCCTCCCTCTCCCCCTCCCCTCTTCATCTGCTGCTCTACAGCTTTCCCGCTTTGCTGTTTCTCTTGAACCCAAACCTCCTCCACCCGAACCAAACACCGCCCCCGAACCCCATCCCACATCACAGGCTCCCAAACCTCCCGCCTCCCCTCACGAAACTCCATCCCTCCAACCACAACCCCCCGCAACTGAACAATCCCAACCCCACCCTCAACCACCCCGCTCAAAACATCCACCCGATCCCCAGAAACCACCCCCGTCCGCATCCCCGTATACCCACCCATCAACACTCCCACAACAACAACCAAAACCGCCGACCTCCAAACACCCCTCACAACAATCCCAGCCCCCACAAGCCCACAAGCAACCGCAAACCAAACCCCAACAGAAACATCAAAAACCCCGGCCAGCCAAACCCCAACCACCCCCGCAAGCACACACCACCACACCCGCACCATTGCCAAATCTGTTTCACGATCTCCATTCATCCCATCAATATACACCATCTCCCATAAACATTTCCCCTAGAATCTCTACGGAGAATCCCCATGCCACCCAAGCCAGGCCCCTGGCAAACCTACGCCCAGCACGAATGCCTCTACCTCACAGGCCCATGCCACTCCGGCGACCACATCGTCGCCGCCATGAACCTCACAACCTGCCCCCGCTGCAACCAACCCTGCGACCTCCTCAACAGAGACACCTGGGCCAAAGTCATCCGCCGAAAAATAAGCGACCGAATCTGGTACAAACCCAAAACATGGAAAACACACCACTGGCAATACAAATCCAAAGGCCACCTAGAAACCGCAGGCTACAACTACCGAAAACACATGCTCAACGCCAAACAATAAAAAAATAAAAAAACGGCCCCCGTCGCTACACAACGAAGACCATATCAAAATTACAAATGAAACCAACCCGCTCTAGTCAAGCTTAAACTGACCAACCAACGACTGCAACTGCTCGGCCTGCTGAGCCAAATCACCAGCCGCCTGCGAAGACTGCGTCGCACCCTCAGAAGACTGACGCGTCACAGAGTTAATCCCCTCAACGGCACGAGCAATCTCCCCAGTCGCCAAAGACTGCTCACGAGCAGCCGCAGCAATATCCTGAACCATCTGCTGAACACCCTGCGAACCAGACACAATACTCCCAAGCGAGTCACCAGCCGATGTCGCAAGTTCAACACCACGCCCAACACGCTTAGAACCAGACTCAATCAGCGTCACCGCCGTCTTAGTCTCACTCTGAATCCCACGAATCGACAACGCCACCTCTTCGGTCGCCTCAGTAGTACGCTCAGCAAGCTTCCGAACCTCGTCAGCCACAACCGCAAACCCGCGACCATGCTCGCCCGCACGCGCCGCCTCAATAGCAGCATTCAAAGCAAGCAGATTCGTCTGATCAGCAATATCATTAATCACAGCAATAATCTCACCAATCGTCTCAGACTTCTGTCCAAGCGTATTAACAGCCTCAGCACTCGACTGCACCTCGCTGGCAATACCCTTCATCTCATCAACAGTCTTGCTCACAATATCGCCGCCCTCCTCAGCCAAGTGCTGAGACTCTTCCGACGCCGTCGTAGCATCCGATGACTTGGCAGCCACCTCATTGACCGACTGAGAAAGCTCCTCAATCGCCGCAGCAACCTGCTGGGTCTGCTGCTCCTGAGTCTGCAAACCAATCGACATCTGCTCGGCACTCGCAGCAATCTCAGTAGACGCACTCGCAACCGCCTGCGTCGAACTCGACACCTCGAAAATAACATGCTTGATCGCGTTCTTCATCTCATTGACAGTACCCACAAGCTTCCCGATCTCATCGGTCGACTTCATCTCCATGTCATCCATACTCAAATCACGGTCAGCAATCTTCCTCGCATACTCCATCACCGCAGTCAACCGCCGCACGATCGAGTTCGAAAGGAAGAATGCGATTACGATCGCAGCGACAACCGAAAATATCCCAATAGCCCAAACCGAGCTCAACATCGCCTTCTTAGCCGCCTTGTACCCACCAACCGCCTCAGACTTACTCTCATACTGCCTCTCAGCAATCGACCCCATAATACCAACAGCCTGCTCCGCCAAAGGCGTCACAATATTCAAACAAATCTCCTCGGCCACATTAAACCCAGCACTATTCCGAATCTCCACAGCCTCCCGAGCCGCCTCAACAAACAATGTCCGCGTAGCAATATACCCGTCAAAGCTCTCCTTCTGCAAAGGAGTAAACAAATCCGTCATAGTAAACAAACGATCAACCGATGCCTGCCAAGCAGCCAAACTCTCCGTGACCCTTAACAAATACTCTTCCTTCCCCGTCGCAAGAAACTTGGACATCGAATTCCGACTCTTCAACAGGTAAATCTCCGCCTCACTCACCCGGCGAACCAAAAGCTTCCGCTGCGGATCCGATCCAAGCGATTCCTCTTCATCAAGAATAACTTCCAAATACCCCACCATCTCATCACCAAGCGGCTCTGCCACTCCGTAATAACCCATAGAGGCCGGAAGATTCTCCGCCGTCTGGCACACATCAACAATCTCCTGCTGACCAGCCCGGAACTCAACCATCACCGATTTAAACTCCGCATACTCACCGAGCAACTCAGGGTCACTCCAATCAGCAGCAAGCTCATCAAACTCCGCCATGTATGAATCAATCACATCCCAAGTATCAAGACGCTCCTGAGCAAACGCCTCATCGCCAAGAATCATGTACCCACGATGCATCGACAACGCGTGATGAATCTCCCCCTTGACCGACAAAGACAAATCAACCGCAGGGATCACCTCATACAACAACTGGTCCGTCGCCTTGGTCGATTTGGCAGTCTTGTACTGCACCACCGCCTGCATCGCAATCAACATCATGATCGTTGCACCAAAGCCCAATCCCAGTTTCGTTCGAATCGACATATTCATTTCAAACCACTCCTATGTGTGTAGAGGCCAAACAAGCCCATAGCTTTCCTCGCAGAACAATTACGAGACAAGATCACGCTCATCGACCCGACCAACCCCACAATTGAGGGGTAGGCAGAAGATAAACACACAACTGTGCCCGCCGCCGAGCCCATTTGGTCACAAACACGATTTAAACAACCGATTCCCACAAATTAAAAGCATCCCAACGCACAATTCAGTAATTTCCCCCGCCTTTCCCCCAACCCCCCAACC
>JAESRA010000227.1 GCA_016764895.1 Phycisphaerales bacterium
ATTGAACACCAAAAACCCCAGGCATCCCCCAACCATCAACGCCAGAATCACCCCAATAAACCATTGTGCATTGAGAATCGCCGCGATCAAAAACAACCCCCCGGCAATGGCCGCGATCCCCGCGCTGAGCCCGTCCATGTTGTCAATAAAGTTCATCGCGTTGGTAATCGCCACAATCCACACGACGGTCAAAACAATACTCAACCACGCCCCGCCAGCGTATCCATCAAGCATCGTCAGCAACCGCGTATCAAAGAACACCGCAAAGATCACCGCAGGCACCACCATGATGACCAGCTTTGATCGTGCCCCCATCGGACGGCGATCATCAATCAACCCAAGCACATGCAACCCCACAATGCACAAAAGCAACCCCCACCCAAGCCCTACCCGCTCTTGAAGATCACCCCACACCGATTGCACCGGCTCAAGTATCCCCGTAAATGATTCCGCATTCAAGAATGTCACGCCGAGTAGCCCAACGAGCATCGGCAGCCACAACGCAAGCACAATCCCAACACCCCCGGTGTTGGGAATCGGCCTGGCGATATTCTTCACCTGCCCAGCCATCGGTGCCGTATCCATTGCGCCAAGCCGTCTGCTCAGGCCCAAGGTGATCCATGTCCCAATCAACGAGATCACGCACGCGCCACAACACAGAATAACCAGCAGCATCACCATGATTCGAGTGTAGCGAATCGGATCACGATTGGCCGCCTTTCTTGGGATCTGACTCAATGAACCGAGGCGGTGGCTTCTTCAACACCTTCGTCCGAAGCGTCATCGCACCAAGCGAGAACAGGTACACCAGAGCCATCACCAACGCCCCCCCAACCACCATCCACACCGCACGCATCGGATACGGCCCAAGCACATCAATAATCGACGCCTCATCATGATTGGCAGAACCCAAATACGCATAATTCGTGCCCAGTACGATATTGATGACAAAGACCAGCATACTAAACGCAACACCGGCAAGCACCGCAAACCGCAAGTCCTTGAACCTCGGCCGGTACCCCAACACCACCACATCATAAAGAGCGACACCAACAATTTGCAGATGATTCAACCAGTAGACCCAAAACCCCAGCGACCCATGCCCCTCCTTAATAAACGGCGTAAAGAACACCTGCGTACTCAACGCCAATCCCCAAAATAAAGTCAACGCCCGCGCCTTAGGATTCAGCGTCAGCATCGACCACCCAACAATCCACACCGTCCACCGGCACATATGCAGCGGCAACGAATCCTGCACATCCCACTGCCCAGGTATCAGCCGGCGAATCAAGATAACCGACTGCGAAAGAATAATAAACCACCCGATCCAATGCCGGAGCCGTCGTTCTTTGGATCGACCATCCTCGGTATCACACGCAAGGAGCCGCTTGCCAGTAATGCACCAGATCACCATCAGCGATGCGCACACACCGATGACCAACCAGTGCTGCGAGGTTCCCGAACGGAACTCTTGAGACCAGTTGTGCGCGGCGGTCGTCGATGGAACTTGGAGCAGCATGTTCATGTCCCAGCATGCTCATGCCGCAATTGCCCGCACGCGGCCGCAATATCCCGCCCTCGGCTCGCCCGGATATGACAGTTCACCCCGCCCTCACGCAATAAATACTGAAACCGATGCACATCCTCGGTATTGGGCCGCCTGAAATCAAGCCCCGCCACCTCGTTGTACCGAATCAAGTTCACATTGGCCCGCAAATCCTTGCACACATGGACCAGCTCGATGGCATGCTCGGATTGATCGTTCACCCCACCAATCAGCACATATTCAAGCGTAATCTCCCGTCCAGTCTTGGCAAACCATTTCTTACACGCATGCTTGAGATCAAGAATCGAAGTAAACTCGGCCCAAGGAATCAACTCCCGTCGCAACGCATCATTGGGCGCGTGCAGCGACAACGCCAGCGTCACCGGCAGATCAAGTTCCTCAGCCAACTTCTCAATCGCCTTGTGCATCCCAACCGTCGAAATCGTAATCTTCCGCGCGCTGATCCCCATTCCCCACGGGGCTGCGATGATCTTCACCGCCTCAACCACAGGCCGAAAATTCGCCAACGGCTCACCCATCCCCATAAACACCACATTCGAAATCCGCCCAACCCCTTCGAGTTGATTCAGCCGCCAAACCTGCTCAACAATCCGCCCCGCAGACAAGTTTCCATCAAGCCCGCCAATCCCAGTCGCGCAGAAAGTACATCCCACCGGGCACCCAACTTGCGAAGAAATACACGCCGTCCGTCGATCAGAATCCACCGCCGGGATCATCACACATTCAGTCTGCCGAGTCGTGTCCGAATACGGCATCTCCTGCCCAAGAATCGGCAGCCGAGATTCATGATCCACCCCCGCCTCTTTGGCATCAACCCCGCCGTCGCTCCATTCAATCAGCAGTTTTTGAGTCCCATCAGTTGCAAGTTGATGGGCAACGGTGGGGCCGCTCAGGAACGCCATGTCCGATTGCAGCATCTTCCGATCCAGATTCGACAGATTACTCATCTCCATCGGATCGATCACGCCCTTGAGATACACCCATTCAAAAATCTGCTTGGCCCGGAACTTCGGCAACCCCCGCTCAAGACACCAGTCGGTGAGAGTTTCGGGTGTCATCGAAAAGAAATGATGCTTTGGATGTTTCATGCGTTCAAACCCGAAATGGTCAGTGCCACAGGCGTGCTGCCATACTCCGCCGCGGTAATAGTGGGGGGCTCAACCATAATCCGGCGATCCTTATGATCCACCCCGTGTTTTTCCATCAACCGTTTGAGCGTCAACGGCAACCCAAACTCAACAGATTCCTCAGAAATATCCGCCAGGTGCAGCGTCGCCTCATGTTGCCCAACAAAGTGCTTGCAAATTTCCGAAACCAAATCCTCTGGCGCACTCGCCCCAGCGGTCAGCATAATGGTTTCATCCCCAGATGGATACCACGCCGGATCAAGTTCCGATACATCATCAATCAGCACACTCTTGGTGCCCACATTTTCCCCGATCTCCATCAGCCGCACCGAGTTCGACGAGTTCTGCGATCCCACCACAATCATCAGATCACACGCCGGCGCAACACTCCGCACGGCCTCTTGCCGATTGGTCGTCGCATAACAAATATCATCAGTCGGAGGCGCTTTGATATTAGGAAACGCCTCTTTGAGTGCATCAACAATCACCCCTGCATCATCCGTCGAAAGCGTCGTCTGCGTCAGATACACCAGTTTCTCAGGATCGTCAATCTTGAGCCCAGAGATACATTCAGGCGAATCCACCACCTGCGTTTGCTCCGGCGCTTCACCCATCGTTCCGATGATCTCTTGATGATTCTCATGCCCAATCAGCAAAATCTGATACCCCTGCCGGGCGTATCGAACCGCGCGAGAATGCACCTTCGTCACCAATGGGCAGGTCGCGTCAATCGCCGTCAGATTCCGATCCACCGCCTCTACCCGCAACGACGGCGGAATCCCATGGGCACTAAAAACCACAATACTCCCCGATGGAACCTCAACCAGCGATTCAACGAATCGAACACCCCGGCTGATAAACCGCTCCACAATGTGCCGATTATGCACAATCTCGTGGTACACATAAATAGTCTCGCCAGGCAGCAAATCCAGCACCTGATCCACGACATCAATCGCCATCCGGACACCGGCACAAAACCCCCTCGGATTGGCTAACACAATCTTCACACGAAACCTTTCACTTTCAAAGACCTACAGCCTCAATGGTAGCCCCCCCTACGCCAAACACGACCTACACTCGGCGGGGCCCTCAAAGCTTAAAGGAGACCAAGATGAACACAAACCCGCTTCACTTGTGGACACTCACCACACTCGCAATCGCTTGCCTCACTCAGGTTTCAATCGCATCAGAGCCAGCAGCCACAGAACCATACGCAGATCAGGCTGTCATCGAAAAATACGAAGAGACAAGAGGCTTCATGCAAAAGTTCGGCTCCAAAACCGCTCCAAAAACCCAAGAAGGCTCCTTCCGTCTCACCATCTACAACATCGAAAACCTCTTCGACGCCCACGACGACCCAACCCTCACAGGCCGAGACGACGACGCCGATGACACCAAACCAGAGCACGAACTCATCGCCACCGCAATGGCCATCCACGCCGTCAACGCCGACATCATCTGCTTCCAAGAAGTCGAATCCGAGCAAGCACTCCTCCAATACCGCGACACCTACCTCGCAGGCATGGGCTACGACCATGTCGTCTCCATCGACGCTGGAAACTCCCGAGGCATCGAAAACTCAGTCCTCTCTCGCTACCCCATCACCAACTTCAAAAACTGGCCAAACAAGCCACTCGGCGGCGTTCACCCCGAAAAATACGGCAAAAGCAAAAACTGGTACGCAGGCGAGCCCATCGCCTTCCGCCGTTCACCACTCATGGTCGACATCGAGATTCCAGCCTCAGGCGACACAACAGACGACACAACAGACGACACCTCCTGGACACTCACCCTCTTTGTATTGCACCACAAATCAGGCCGCTTCAACTCCTACTGGCGAGAAGCCGAAGCCAAAGGCACGCTCAAACTGGTCAACCAAGTCCTCAAAGACCACCCAGATCGCCCCATCGTCATCCTCGGCGACTTCAACGCCGAACCCGATGCAGACTCGGTTCAAACCTATATCAACGCAGGATTTGTGGATATCTTCGCTGACCACGCAGACACCACAGAAATCATGACCCACGAGTCTGGAAGAAGAATTGACCTGATTTTGGGCAATAAACCCGCCATCGAGCGAATGAACACCGACGCCGCCTTCGTCTATGGCACCACCGCACGCCCAGAAGGCACCACATGGAGAGACCTAAAAACATTTGAGGGATACGCCGCAGACCATTACCCCGTGAGCGTAGATATGTCAAACTGATTCAATTTCGTGGATTTGAGAGAACCAGCAACCCAAAGACGCAATCTCTGATAGACTTACGAGATGCCAATTGGAGACTCAGGAAACTGAGCATAGAATAGTCGCCAGCCCCCCAAAGGCCGGCATAAGAAACAACACCGGGCACAGCATCAAATGCAAAGCCCTAAAGATGTAAAACGAGGCAGGATGCATGAGTGACATCAAACCGTGGCAGATAGGAATAATCATCGTGGCCATAGCCATGCTGGCATTCTCCGGCTGGAGAATGATGGGCAGCGGCGTAGTCAAAGGTCCCGACGGTCAAATGACCGTGGATGTCTTAACCGGACAGTTGTACGATGTGCGTAAAGGCAAAGCCAGAGGCATTATGTACCCAGTCAAAAATCCTGAAACCGGGGAACGAACTCTCTTTCCTCTGGTTCGAGAGGATGATTCGGAAGATTGGACTCTAAATATTCGTCTCGGGAGTGCCATCACCGACGAGATGCGTGAAAATTCTGATGCATTAGGGGCAGGTTTACAAATAGAAATTTTGGACACAAAGCCAGTTGTTGTTATCATTAAAAAATAATGATCTCAAAGACTGGTTTCGCAGAACTGGAGATAACTATGAAACGCAAATCAAAGGCCTTTACACTGATTGAACTGCTTGTAGTGATTGCAATCATTGCTTTGCTGATCGGCATTCTGTTGCCAGCACTTTCATCAGCTCGGGCGAGTGCTCAGAGCCTAGTGTGCAAAGCGGCGATGCGGAACATTGCAACCCTCAACGCGTTTTATGCAGAAGACAATAGGGAGTACTATTCCAGCCCTGTCAATGTAGGAACGCGGTACACGGGCTTGGTACTTCCAGGGAACGGCGACCCGCTTACCTTTGGCACAGATGTAATGCTTTGGAACAGTACCTCGGTGACTCCAACCACAGTTCAAGATTGGATTTCACCTATCGCTGGTGACTCAATGGGGTTTTCAACAAATCGCGCCCAAAGAACCCGGGATATATTCAATAACCTGGGATGTGCGAGTGCGGGCGTCTTTAACGACTCAATTTATTCGGGGGCCAATGTTGAAGACTCAGAAGAGTTTTCAGATGCGGTAGAAGAAGGAGTCCAACAGGTCAGCTATCTCATGCCTACAGGATTTGCACATGTCAGTCAGGATGACAGAAGTTATCTGGAAGGCTTGGTTTCCGGAGCGTCATTCGCAAGAGTCACCAACTTGATGTCAGTTCCACCGGCACCTCAGCAACCAAGGGGTTTCCGCCACAAGATGGATCGGGTTGGAATTAGTGCATCAAGCAAAATCATGTTTGCTGATGGAACGCGGTATTGGGAAGACAACGGCGGTTTGGATTTCGATCCGAATCCCGACGCTCTATTTGGATCATTTACAACATCAACACCAATTTTCAAACGGTCCCCTGCTTACGGCAGGGAGTTTCCCCGGGCTTTAGAAACAGGAAATAATCAACTTCTTTCATATCGGCATTCTGAAGCAATCAATGTCGCGATGTTTGACACCTCTGTGCAATCCATGTCGCAAAAAGAATCCTACATCGACCCAAATCCTTGGTATCCAACCGGAACCGTTTGGGTTGATAACGACTCAACGCAAGAAGCGATTAACTTCATGGAAATCCAAGCCAACGGGCGTTCAGTTGTGAAAATCCACTAAATCAAATACCTCTCCAATCCAAAAACGCCCCACATGGGGCGTTTTTGTGTTATATTCGGGTATCAAAACTCGGAATATCACAATGTTCTTCACAATACCTTAAAACCTCAAGAATTGACTCCGTCGATCGCATCGGTTATGGTACTATCATGGTTCGAAACCGACCGGAACATGGGTGTTTCTGAGTTCCTGACCCGATCACTGTCACCCATGATTCGCCAAGAATCGATCCTATGTGTTAAGTAAAAAACGAGAAAATTTCACCAATAACTGGAGAAGAAGAACATGAAACTTACCATCGCAATCGCTGCCCTCGCAGGCATCGCAACCGCCGCAAACGCTGGCGTCACAATCAACGAAGTCCTTGGCTCAACATCAGGCGCAGATTCAGAGTTCATCGAACTCTACAACACCACCGGCGCAGCCATCGACCTCACCGGCTGGTCCATCGAACTCTGGGACTCAGACGCAGACACCGCCGGCTTCGGCGGATCTGACGGGTTCGGCTCGGTCACATTGAACGGTTCAATCGCTGCTGGCAGCTACTTCACCCTTGGCAACGCCCTGTCAATGGCGACCTACAGCTACTCCGCAGATCAAATCATGGGTGCAAACTCCATCGAGAACGGCTCATGGACCATGATCCTCCGCGACTCCACCAGCGCGATCATCGAGTCATTCTTCATGCGTGACAACATCGCTGATGTTGCCAACATCGCAGCTGCCCCAATCACCCCAGACTTCACCTTCGGCCCTGACGGCAGCTTCCTCCCAGCCGGTTTCTACCGCATCGGTGATGGCTCGGCAAACCTCGGACTCCTCGAGTTCGGTCAGCCTTCACCATCAGCAACCCCAGGTTCGGCAAACATCCCAGCCCCAGGTGCTTTGGCACTCTTGGGTCTTGGTGGCCTGGCAACTGCCCGTCGTCGTCGCTAAACCGACTGATGGCACCTGTTTAAATGATCAATCTATTTGATTCATAAAACAGCATCTTTGATTTCGATCCCGCCGTCCATCTTTGGGCGGCGGGCTCTTTTTTGACTATGCTCACTCACCCACATTCAGAGGAAAACATCATGTCAACACAACGCGTCATCGACTGGCTCACCGAACACGAAGAACAATCCATCGAACGATTCATGGAATGGCTCCGTATCCCATCAGTCGGCACCGATCCAAAGCACGACAAAGACACCGCCCAAGCCGCCAGTTGGGCCGCCGATCATCTCAAAGATTCAGGGTTCAGTGTTGAACTGATGAAAACCGGAACCACAGAAAACCCAGGCCAGCCAATCGTCCTGGCAACCTCCCCAGGCGACGATGAGTACACCGGCCCGCACATCCTCTTCTACGGCCATTACGATGTCCAGCCCGCCGACCCCATCGAACTCTGGGAGTCCGCACCATTTGAACCCGTCCGCAAACCAGCAGAAGGCCAAATCGGCGAACGCATCGTCGCCCGCGGCGCATGCGACGACAAAGGCCAAGTTATGATGTTCCTCGAAGCCATGCGAGGATGGTACGAAACCACAGGAAAACCCGGCGGAGGAGTCCGCTACACCGTCCTCCTCGAAGGCGAAGAAGAATCAGGCTCCGTCAACCTTGAACAATTCGTCCAAGACAACAAAGACATCCTCTCCAAAACAGATGTCTGCCTCATCTCAGACACCGGAATGCTCGGACGCGGAAAACCCGCAATCACCTACGGCGTCCGAGGCCTCGCCTACATCGAAGTCACCCTCATCGGCCCAGACCAAGACCTCCACTCAGGACTCTGGGGCGGAAAAGTCCCCAACCCAATCAACGAACTCACCAAAGTACTCGCCCAACTCTGGGACAATGACCGCCGCGTCACCATCCCAAACTTCTACGACGGCGTCCGCGAACTCACAGACACCGAACGCCAAGAATGGAAAGAACTCGGCGTCGATCCCATCGCCGCCCTGCGCAGCATCGGCATGCCCCCAGAAGCAAACATCGGCGAAACAGGCTACACCGCAACCGAACGCGAATGGGCACGCCCAACCTGCGACATCAACGGCATCATCGCCGGCTACACAGGCCCCGGCGCAAAGACAGTCATCCCCTCCACAGCAAGTGCCAAACTGTCCTTCCGATTGGTCGACGACCAAGATTCAGACAAAATCGCCCAAGATGCAATTGAATGGTTCAAGCAACGCACACCTCCAGGCTGCACATGGTCATTCGAAAATCACGGCGGCGGTGCACCAGCGACCTGTGCCACAGAATCAGCACCGCTCCAAGCCGCCTTCCGAGCAATCAACAAAGCCTGTGGCATCAAACCCGCAATGATCAAATCAGGCGGCTCAATCCCAGTCGCCGGCTTGCTCAAAACAACCATCGGCCTCGAAACCATCTTCATGGGATTCGGACTCGAAGACGATCGAGTTCACTCACCAAATGAAAAATTCGAGCTCGATTGCTTCCGTATGGGAGCTCGAAGTCACGCCGCGCTGGTTGCAGAACTCACAGGCTCATCAGAAGATTGATCCTTGGCTCCAACCGCATTGATCTCAAGGGGCTCTTGGACAGCCACAGGTTCAGGATTTGGTTCTTCATCAAGAATTTCACCCTCTACCGGAGACTCCGGAGCGATCTCACCGGTCAGTTCTGCCAAATGAACGGTTTGCTGATTATGGAGTAGCTCCACACGATTGCGCAAATCATGCAGTGTCGTTTCATGCCTGATGACATTCCCATACACCGAATACAGGCACAACACGCAAATCCCGCCCGTAAGGGCCGTTATCAGCAAAATCATGGTTCCTGAATCGATCATTGTGATGATATGATCGGACCAATCGTCTAGAAACTTTGCACTTACACGCAAGTTCGCCTCAGAAGCTATAGAATCTCACCACCAGCCGATTCCAAAGGGCGGCCTTGGTACATGGAGGTCCCGCCTTGCGCCGTTGGAAGCATATATTGAATCTGAGTATTGTCGTCCTAGCAATGGCGATGACCCCCGCCACTTCCCACGCCCAAACCGGCGCAACAGGCGATGCCCAAGGCACCGGCGAGGTCCAACTCTCCATCCTCAACCTCGGAGTCGGAGGCATGCTCCGAGCAGGCGATTGGGCAGGCATTCAAGTCCAGATGCTCGATCAAGGGTCCTCGCAACGCGAGGTTATCTTGCGAGTCACCATCCGGGACTCCGACGGCGACGATGCCCAGTATGACCGCGTCGTCAGTGCAAATCCGGGGCTCCCGCAAAGCTTTTGGTTGTACTGCTGGATGCCATTCCAATTCGGTCAAGCGAGCTTTGAGATCCACGCATTCGAGGCCGAGGAATCAGGCGGGTCAGGTGCCGGCCAACTCGGCTACAGCGCAGGGCGACTCATCGGCGCTGTGTCACAATACAACCCGGTGTTGCAAGAACCCTGGATCGCCATCGGAGGGATGGTCGGAACACGACAACTTGGAATCCAACAGTACGGAATGACCATTGACAACCGGACATGGAGACCGCTCGGCCATGAACTGGTCCGTATCGCCCCCGGATTAACAACACTCTCGCTCCCAGATCGCTGGCAAGGCCTCGTTCCTCTGGACTTCCTCGTCTGGGGAAGTTCGACACTCAGGGAGCATGACCCATCAACCCTCTCGCCCGAACGCGCCCGCGCACTCCGCCACTGGGTCAAGCAGGGCGGGCACCTGATCGTGATCATGCCACCATCAGACGACCCCTGGTACAGCGGCACCCACCCACTCCGTGACATCCTCCCAGACATCGAGCGACCCCAAAGACACGACGGCGTAGATTACAACGCCATCCGTCAACTCCTCACAGAATCAGCAGACATCCAACTCCCAACAAACGGCACACTCACAACTTTCACCCCCGCCAGCGATGCAGAACCAAGCACTTCCATCCCCGTACTCAAAACCAGAGCCGGAGAAACCATCGCCATCCGCAGGCTCGTAGGCTCAGGCATGGTCACAGTAGTAGGGATCAATCTCGGACAAGGCGAACTCCGCAGGCTAGGCCTCCCAGAAGCCGAACCATTCTGGCACCGAATACTGGGCATGCGCGGCGAAATCAAACGCCCAGCGGAAATGAGCGACCAACTACTCTCTGATGCACGGGCCAGAACGATCCTTGAATTTGATTCCAATATCTCAGGAGAGATCGCCAAAACCGGCCGCGCAATCCAAGGCGTGTTCTTCGGACTCATCGTATTCATCATCTACTGGATCGTCGCCGGGCCAGGCGGCTTTGCACTGCTCAAAAAACTAAAGAAAAGCCAGCACGCCTGGGTTGCATTTGTGGTCATGATCGCAGTCTTTACCGCATTGTCTTGGATAGGCGCTTCGATGCTGCGACCCAAAAAAGTCAACATCACACACCTCACACTCTTCGAACAAGTCTACGGCCAACCAACAAGCCGGGCAAGATCATGGATGAGCGTGATGCTCCCAAGCTATGGACAATCAGAAATTTCACTCCGAAATCCCGACGACGATGCCATACTCTCCACAAACAAAATGGCAAGTCTCCTGACCCCATGGCAGCCCAGCACATCCTCGGCCTCATTCGTCTCTGGATTCCCAGACAACACAGGATACCGCATCGAGAGCCGATCCCCAGACTCGATCCGAGTCCCAACACGAGCGACGGTCAAAGACTTCCGTGTTGACTGGGGCGGTGTGAGCGATTGGTCGATGCCTCACCCAATCATGGACACCGAAGCATTTGAGGAAACCAAACTCGAACTCATCGGCACCGAAATCCACGGCCAACTCCAGCACAACCTCCCAGGAGAACTCAAAGACCTCATGTTCGTCATCGTCTCGCAACAAACCCCAATCCGCACCGAAGGTCAAAGCCTCGGTCAGGCAATGATCTCCCGCGTCACGACTTGGTCGCCGCAGGTTCCAGGCCGAGGGTGGGGGCCAGGCGAAGTAATCAACCTACTCGATTACACCAAACTCTCAACGACCAACCGCACATCTTCCAAGAGCGATTACTTCACAACCGCCATCAAGCGAGGCGTCGATGCAATGTCCTTGCAGGGACCACGCGGGAGTGTAATGGAACGGCTCATGGCCGCCCGGATGATCTCGCAGTTCCAGCCACCCAGATACGGATCGATAAACGACCCCGTCGGCAATCGGCTCGCCCACCGCCGACAGCTCCACGGCTGGGACCTGGGCATGTGGTTCACGCAGCCCTGCCTCATCGTGATGGGTGTTCTTGAGGTCGACGCCAAAGACGCAACCCCCGATGGATCACCCGTCCCGGTATTTGTCAACGGCAAACCCGTCCCCGCATCAGGAAAAACACTCGTCACATGGATTTACCCATTCCCCGCAAACCCCCCACGCTATGCAGGCGTATTTGATCCTGAGCCGAAAGTTGATTCTGAAGATGATTCTGAAGATAATTGATACTGTATATGAATTAGGATACCACCCATGCCCATGATCGAAACAATAAACCTGACCAAACGCTACGGCGACCTAACAGCACTCAACTCATTGAACCTAACAATCAACGAAGGAGACTGCTTCGGATTCATCGGCCCAAACGGCGCAGGAAAAACCACCACCATCAAAGTCCTGGCAACCCTTCTCAAACCATCGTCAGGACAAGCACAAATCGCTGGCCTAACCGTCGGATACCAAAACAGACAAATCCGCCCGCTCATCGGCTATGTCCCAGACTTCATGGGTGCCTACCAAGACATGGTCGTCCATGAATACCTCGAATTCTTCGCAGCCGCTTACAACATCAACGGCATGCAACGCAAAAAAGTCGTCAACGATGTTCTCGAACTCACCGACCTCACCTACAAACAAACCGCCGAAGTCAGCAGCCTCTCCCGAGGCATGCAACAACGCCTCTCCATCGCCCGCGTACTACTCCACGATCCAAAAGTCCTGCTCATGGACGAACCCGCATCAGGGCTCGACCCACGCGCAAGAATAGAAATCCGCGAACTCCTCAAAGAACTCAAAAAAATGGGCAAGACCATCCTGATCTCAAGCCACATCCTCCACGAACTCGCCGAACTCTGCAACACCGTAGGCGTCATCGAAAAAGGAGAACTCCTTTTCAGCGGCACCGTCGATGAAATCCTCCGCAAAGCCAAAGTCGGACACATCATTCACATCGGCGTCGCCGAACGCTTGCAAGACGCCGCCAAAGTCCTCAAAACCATGCCCGGAGTCGAAAAAATCTCCATCGTCCAAGGCGACGGCACCGCCCACGGCGGAGGCAACGGCCAACTCATCCACGCCCACTTCGACGACCGCATGGGCGGAAACTTCACCGACATCCCCAACATCCTCATCAACAACGGCCTCCGCATAACCCACTTCCAAGAAGAACCCGTCAACCTAGAAACAGCCTTCATGCGCCTGACCAAAGGCCTTGTGCAGTAGAGGGTGCCCCGACTCGCATTCTGATGCGCGTCGGGTCTTTGGATTACCGAGAAGTGTCCGATCCCGACGCGCCCAAGATGGCGAGTCGGGGCACCCAACATGCTGGGTTTCTGCTTACTTCTTTGGGCGGGAGGACCAGTGGAGGTGTGCGATTTTGAGTTGATGGTTTTCATGGACCAACAGGTAGCTCACAGCGACGCGGTAGTTGAGGGTTTCGTCGTTAATCTCGATAGTGAATGCACCGGTTTGTTCGACAAGGATCGTGTCGCCGAAGGTCTTTTCGGATTCTTGGGCGATGTCAAACTTGAAGGCTTTGACGACTTCGAGTTCGGGGGCGAGGTGATGCTCGCTGTAGTATTCCCATGTGCCTTCGTTGGAAGCGTTTTCGAGGATGGAACTCTTGCCGTCGGCGAGGAAGAGGGCAGAGAGTGCATCCAGGTCGGCCGCTTCCATGCCTGCGATGTAGGCGTGGGCGATGGCGAGTCCGGGAGTTTGGGCGGGCTTGGTGTGCGAGGCGGCGGGCTTTGAGTCGTGCCCGTGCCCTGGCCCTGCAGGCATACTTGTCATCGCGAGCATGCCCGAGGCAGCAGCCAAGGCCAGGGTGATGATCAAGAAAGTGCGTTTGGTAGTTTTGGTTTGCATGGTGATTTTCCTTTGTGTTGGTTGGGAGAGTTTAGCATGGAAGACCCTCCTTCACCATTTGGGTTCAAAGCAGGTTACCCAGAGCATGATCGAGCAAGAAAACCAGCGAATACAGTTCAAAAACCGCATCTTGGACTCAACGATCCGGTACCATCTGTAAACGAACTACTCGCGTGATCGGCTTATCGTGTCGACATGCTTTATCGGAGAAATGACTCATGAAAACGCTTACGACTCTACTTGTACTTGCTGGATTTGCAGCCAGTGCGATCGCCGCCCCTCCCGAAACCAAGTCAATCCCGATCTCCGAAACCATCCACGGCGACACCGTCGTCGATCAATACCGCTGGCTCGAAGGCGACAACTCAAACCCAGAAAACATGGGCCTCGTCAACAACGAAGTCGCCTCATGGACCGATGCCCAAAACAGCTACACCCGCTCCATCCTCGACAATCTCCCAGGCCGAGCAGCCCTCGAAGCACGCCTCCGCGAACTCATGGAAGTTCCCTCCATCGGCAGCCCATCCGCCTACGGCAACCGATACTTCTTCTCACGCAGAGAAGGAACCCAGCCCCAAGCAGTCCGCTATGTACGCGACGGGCTCGATGGCGACGAACGAGTCCTCCTCGATCCACAAAAGATTGACCCCACAGGACTCACCACCGTCTCCTGGACCGCCCCCAACAAAGACGGCTCACTCATGGCCTTCGGAATGTACACCGCAGGCGATGAAAACTCCACCCTCTATGTCATGGATGTTGAATCCGGCCAATGGCTCGCCGATGAAATCCCAGGCAAGGTTCGACTTTCTGGCTGGCTCCCAGACTCCTCAGGCTTCTTCTACCAACGCCTCGAAGACCTCGACGACGCCTACTCATCAATCATGAAACTCCACAAACTCGGCACCCACCACCGCCAAGACCAAGTCCTCTTCCGCCAACACGACATCAACTTCTTCTATGGCGATCTCAACAAAACCGACGCCGAACCCCAAGCACTCAAAACCACCTGGGGGCCCTCCGGCTCCCCGTCTGAAGACACCCGATGGATGACCGTCAGCTACTGGACCGGAACCGCAGGAATCGACCTCTGGATGACCGACCTGTCCCACTGGTTCCGCACAGGCGAACTCAACCTCATTCCCATGGCCATCGGAAAAATGGGACGCGTCGGCGGGATGCACTACGACGGCGATCGCCTCTATCTCCAACACTCATTCGACGCGCCCAACGGCACCGTGTCAATGATCGACCTAAACAACCCAAACTTTGAGAACTGGACAACCGTCGTCCCTCACGATGAAAACTTAGTCGTTCAAGGGGCAAGCTTTGCCAGGGGGATCATCGCCGTTCAATATCTCGATTCAGCCAAAACCCGCATCGCCCTGTATGACTACAACGGCAATTCCAAAGGCGATCTCAAACTCCCAGGCATCGGCACCGCAGGTTTATCCACCTCCGATGATCGCACCGAAGCGTTCCTGACCTTCACCAGCTACAACACTCCCCGCTCAATCTATCGAATCGACCTGGCCAACAGCGACTCACAACTCTGGGCACGCCCAGATGTCCCCGTCGATCCATCAATGATCGAAGTCAAACAAGTCTGGTACGACTCCAAAGACGGCACACCCGTCTCCATGTTCATCATCCACAAAAAAGGACTCGAACTCGACGGAAACAACCCCACAATCCTCTACGGCTACGGCGGTTTCGACATCTCCTTGACCCCGTACTTCTCCTCAACCATGTTCCCCTGGTACGAAAACGGCGGCGTCTACGCAGTCGCCAACCTCCGAGGCGGAGGCGAATACGGAAACGCATGGCACGAAGCCGGCATGCTCGAACATAAACAAAATGTATTCGACGACTTCATCTACGCCGGCGAATGGCTCGTAGAAAACGGCTACACCAACCCAAGCAAACTCGGTATCGCAGGCGGCTCCAACGGCGGACTCCTCACCGGAGCAGTCGTCGTCCAACGCCCCGACCTATTCAGCGCAATCATCTCCGCAGTCCCGCTCCTCGACATGATCCGCTACCAAAACTTCCTCATGGCCCGCTACTGGGTACCAGAATACGGCACAGCCGAAAACGCAGAACAATACGAATACATCAAAAAATACTCCCCATACCAAAATGTAAAACCAGGAACCAAATACCCCGCAGCCCTCTTCACCGCAGGAGAAAACGACACCCGCGTCCACCCACTCCACGCCCGAAAAATGGCAGCACTCATGCAAAACGCAACCGGTTCAGACCAAAATATCGAACCCATCTTGCTCTGGGTTGACCGCGAAGCAGGCCATGGCGGAGGTAAACCATTGCACCTCCGCATCCGCGATGTCGCCGACCAACGAATTTTCATGATGTGGCAACTCGGCATGCTCGAAGACTAAGCCCCCCAAAGTAAAAATCACGGTCCATGAATACACATGACCATGAGCATCAAACAAAATACTCAACCAATGTACACACAAAAAAAGAACCGAAACCTATACAGGAATCGGTTCTTTGGGTCCACAGGAACTGTGTTTTTTTGATTACCGGCGGCGGCGAATCCCAATCAAACCGGCAGCACTCAAAAGAGCGACCGATCCAGGTGTCGGGATATTGCTAACAGTCAGGACGCGGAAGTAGTCAGCACCGGTTGGGCGGAGCGAAACATTCAACAATGAACCTGAATACAGTTCAATGTCACCGATCCCGTTAGGCCCGTAGCTGCGGGTGGAAGGGTTGGCGTAGTTGAGGCCAGCCAATCCAAGTAATCCATTTGTCGATGCAATCTCAAGATCCAAGACAATAAGTCCAAGAATCTCGCTGCTGAACTGGATTTCGATATCGTTGATATCGGTGGTCAACTCGCCTTCTGGGTCGTAGTAGACCATGTGCGAATCCACAACAGTGCCAGCCTGAAGAACACTCATAGATCCATCACCCAACTGGATGACAATATCTTGAGTCAGGGTAATTCCCTGAAGTTCTGCAAAGCCTTGGACATAGTTTGCTTCGCCGTAGCCATACTGTGGGTCGTTGATGTCTGGGTTGTTTTTGACAATGCCGCCTTCGATCGAAACGATGCCGCCCAATGCGACGCCGCTCATTGCGACAAGCGTTATTACTGCTGTTTTGGTGTTCACTGGAGATCCTCTCTTAAATATGAGTTATGCAAATATGCCTCAGGAATAGAGGGCATGCCAACAAATATGAGAGAATCAGGGCAGAATGACCGAAAAAAACACTCCTCAAACCCGATCTGGGGAGGATTAGGAGAAAAACAGGCTCAGAGGCCTTCCAAACGGAATCAGAGGCGGGCTCATAAGATCACCTGACTTGCACATCGCGAAATCCGTGTTTCGTTCGGTGCCGATCAAAGAGCCAGCCTACATCAGCAAGTCCAAGACCCGCTTACTCTGCTCCTGCCCGATCAGCAAAACGCTGATGGACGCCTTGCCCAGTATCGATGCCCGGACAGATTCAGACGCCTCCTTCGCATAATCCGTATCACGGATCGAAGACTCAGCACGGGCAACATTAATCTGCTCCTCTTCCATCGCCCGCTGCATCGACTCATTGGCCCGCTGCTCGGCCCCAATCTCCCCACGACGCGTCGCAATCGCACTACTGGCCTCATCAACCAACGCCTGGGCACTGACCGGATCGGATTCAACCAACCCAGGCAAATCACTCAGGGTCAGCGTTTCGTAGATGGGATCACCGGTGACCGCATCAGTCCCAATCTGCCGATCAACGCGAACATCGCTCAAAATATCAGACCCGGCCTGCCCCAACGCAAACTCCATCCCCTGCAACGCCGAACTGATGCTCCCAGAAATAGCACCAGACTCAGCCCCCGTCAAACCCCCAGCATTGGCACCCTGCACAACCAAGCCCCGCAAATCAGCAACAGACCCAGAAACCGAAGACAGAGCCCCCGCCTCAATCGACAGCGTCATGTTGTTCCGCGATGTCGCCCGGATCGTCGAATCAATCGAAGCCAAACGCCCGCGCAAGGCCTCAGAAGCAATCAACCCCGCCGGATTATCAGAACCCCGATTGATCGCCAGCCCCGTCGCCAGCCGCTCCGAAGAGCGTGCCAGCATCTGATTGCTTCGATTCAACCCTTGCAACCCGGCTGAGAATAACGATGGTGGCGAGATTTGCATAACCCAAGTATCACAAATCCAAGAGAACCATGCCACAACAACCGAAAGATTCCGGGTCTATCTACAAGGGTTATAACGATTATCACGAGAAGAACCCCAAGAGCCGGACTCGCAAACTCAACTCACAAGCCCCATTCCAAAGCCATGATCTTCTACTTTGGATGCCGGGTGCCCCGACTCGCATTCTGATGCGAAGTCGGGTCTTCGGATGAACTGAAAGCCGGCGCCTTCCTTCGACCGTCTTGAGCCAAGGAAGTCTTGGGTGATGTGATCTTCTACTTTGGGGGGCCGGGTGCCCCGACTCGCATTCTGATGCGCAGTCGGGTCTTCGGATGAACTGAAAGCCAGCGCCTTCCTTCGACCGTCTTGAGCCAAGGAAGTCTTGGGTGGTGTGATCTTCTACTTTGGGGGGCCGGCTGAGGCGTAGATGCTCAGTTCAGTGCATGCTGCGATGTGGAGGTTTGCCAAATCAATCTCGGTTGATTCGTCAAGACCACTGAACGGGTTGGCTTCAATGATGCCCATATCGGCGGTCAACCCAGCGTTGAAAGCTCCAAAGTTCATAGGGTTGATATTGATAGTCGTTCCCAGACCAGTTCCTAGATCAACTCCTAAATCAGCTCCTAAATGAATAGTCAGGACGCTGGCGATCCCGGCTTGGTGAGCAGTGTCGCTGGCGACATGGGCATACGAAACTCCGCTCAAGCCAGTGGCAGCCAATGCGATCAAAAGATTGGAAACCTTCATGGTGTTCTCTCCAGAACAAGATTTGAACAGGTCTTATAACCCGCATGATGTCTTATACAGATACACCACAATCTACCGAAATGCCAGCAAACAAGGCACAAATGCCATCGCTCTTCTCGACAAGGGCATTGAGGTTAGACACCCGAGACGCGCGGTTCAGTGTTGACGAGCCAAATCATGTACATTGCAGAAAAAATTCGAGCAATCATAAATCCGGGCCCCCCGACTCGCGGACGCCCCGTTGGCGGGTGTCCCGTTGGTGGGGCACCCGTTGGTGGGTGCCCTGTTGGCGGGTCTTCGTACCACCATGGCCTAGGTGATAAGAATCCACCAACGGCACCCAGCAAAAAATAACCCAGACCGCCCGCCCCTGTACAAAGCCGGCCCATCAAGACTGCCAGCGACTTTGAATCAACCAATCATCAGCCCAACGACCAGCAAGAGCAGGAAAAGCATGATGACGCCACCGCTTATACAGAGGCCCAGGATCCCAAAGATGCGTTTCTTAGTGCTTTGAAAAAGACTCGCGAGTCCAAGCCCGCCAGACAGCAGCATGGCCAAAGCTGTACCGATCATCCCCAGCCCGAGTATGACCGCTTGAGTGCTCTCCGCGTCCATCCCGTTGGGCGAAGAGGATTCAATGATCGCAGCCGTCACGATGAAGCCGAACATCGAAATCGTGCCCAAGCAAGCGGTAATAAACGAACTCACCCCGAGCCCCGAGTGCGATGTCCTTCCCGCGGGCAGGGCTGCGTAGGTGGTGTCATTCTGGCTATATATATTCTGGTTGAAATCATTCATGAGAGACCTTTCATTCGAGAGTCCTGTTCAAATGATTCTATCACCCCAACCAGTCCTTCGCTTTGAGCCGAGCAGGAACATACTCCTCCGTCACATACGAAATATCCTTGGTAATCAACGATTCAACTTCCATCTTGAAACCATTGGTGAGCATCTTCTTGATCTCTTTCTGCCAGCCCTTGTCCTTGGCAAACCACGGATACGCCGCAATCTGCTTGGCCCGCTTAATATCACGATCGTTCAGCGAAATCTTCACATCATCACTCAACCCACACCGCTCAAAGTCGATCGACCGAATACCAAGATACTTCGCATCAGGAATCGCCAATCTCTGAGATTCAAACGCCAGCGAAATCGAACCCTGCTTAATCACACTATAAATATAGTGCCCCCAAGGATCGCAATCGAGCAAACAATAGACCGGGAGTTTGTACTCTTTATTGAGCCGGTGCAGCATCCGCCGCACGCCCCGCGTCGGCTGTCCCGAACCCTCGGTCAGGATACAGTTGTGTGTCTCCCAAAACCGGTCCTCATTAAACCGCTGCCAGACCGTGTCCTTCTCCACATGCAGAATAAACTTGGCCTTGACATTCTTAAACTGAATAACCTCCGGCTCACAAATCGACGGAATCGCATACCCCCCCGACCCCATCTTGGCACAGTTGATCTCGTCACCATTGTCAACGACGGTGATGTTCCCAACCATCGTCCCGCGTTTCTTAGCAAAGATATGCAGTTCTTCGCGGAGTGATCCCAGCGAAACTTCGAGGTCTTCGAGGATGCCATCGGATTCGGTCTGGTCGTCGAAGGTTTTTTCTTTGGTGCCTTCGATGGTGTGCAGCGATTTATAAAACATCCCACGAAGCGACAGCGTCTTGTCGGCCACAAGCAGCTCATCAACCGACTTCCCATGCAACAAAGTCTGCATGAACTTCCGCGCCTGCCCAAGATTGAACAACTGCCGGTTCCCCACCGAGTCGCCCATCTCCAGAATACCCTTCTTGGCGTTCCAGTTCGTATTCGACGCCGCCCGAATCGGCACATCCATCTCCGGCTCACGATCCGAATGCACAGCCGTGACAATATTCTGCGCCATCGAAGAAAGCTTGACAGCCGTCTCCATATCACGCTTGCCCGCTTTGTTGTCCTTCATATCCGCGGCGGTGCGGGAAGTTGTTTTTTTGACAACCTTCTTCTTAGCAACCTTCTTGACGACCTTCTTTTTTACTGTTTTCTTCGCCATGTGTATCTTCTCTGGGTGCCACGGCTTGTCGTCTTCGCAAGCCGTGTCTTGCTTGTGTGGTAGTTGGTGCGTCCAAAGACATGGTTTGCTCAAGACGATCAAACCATGGCACTCGTGCTAGCTAAACAGCCCCGCGGCCGCCTTCTTTGATGATGCCTTCTTAGTCGTCCGCTTCTTAGCAACCTTCTTCGTCACACGCTTCTTCTTAAGAACAGGCTTCGCACTATTGCCGTGATCTTCACTTTGGGGGGAGCCGTCATCGTTTAGAATAATCACATCGTCCGCCTTGGCCAGATTGCCCGCCGTGTCCTTAATAAAATTCCCCTCATCATCAAGCTGCGCATCAGCAATTTCAGTCTTGGCCTTGGCTTGCGAAAGCAACGCGTCATAAAGCTCCTGCGTATCCGTCCCCGTCAAATAGTTGCACGCTCGAGAAATCTCCCCGATGTACCGCTCAAAAACATCCCGCTTCTGAGCATCACGCTTCATCCGCTCGCGCCGACGAATATACTGCCCAAGTTTCCGCCCACACTCCTTAAGCGCAAGCGTCATCTCCTTACGAATCTCATCATAATCCGCAATCGCCTCCTTCGACTCAGAAGTAAACGGCACCCACACACTCGCCATATGAATCATCACCACCAAAGGCCCAACAGGAGCCCCCCCACGCGGCTGCTGCAAACCATAGTTCTTCCAACCAGTATCCACAATCGACTTAAAAGCACAACACGCCGACTGCTGATAGAGAAGCGGCACCCGATTCGCATACCGAATAATCCGCGCCTGCTGATCCCCAGGCAACTGCCCACCAAAAGCAATCGCCGCCTCAATCTGAAACGGATTCCCTCGATACACCGCAGGAGCCCGCGTCGAAGCCGTATAAAACTCCGCCTTCACCCCCTTGAGCATCCCCGCAAGCATCTGCTGAACACCAATCGGAGACAAGCAATCAGTGGGGGGGCTACGGAGTTTGGCATTTTGCAACGCGGTGTAGATTTTCTCGCCAGCCGCAGAGTCGATCGAACTGATCCGCGTCGCGCTTGTCAGCGTCTTGGATTTCGATGAAGCAACATTGGTGACCTCTTTAACAGTCGAAGGAGGCACCCGACAAAACTCACGCTTAAAAAACCCCGCAAGCTGCTTCTCTTCAGTCTTATTGAGCATCGTCAAAAAAGTACCAAGCTCCACCCCATACGGATGCGGCTTAATCTCCTCAGTCTCAGGCGGCAACTCATCAACC
>JAESRA010000228.1 GCA_016764895.1 Phycisphaerales bacterium
CTGCGCAGACACCTCCCCCGCCAGGAGCGGGGGAGGAGATAAGAAGTCGGAAATGAAGAAAGAAAGGAAAGGAAAGGAAAGGAGAGGGGAGGGGAGGGAGAGGAGTAGGAGAAGGAGAAGGAGAAGAGGAGAGGAGAGGAGAGGAGAGGAGAGGAGGAAAGAGGGAAGAGTAGAGAGTAGAGAGAGAGAAAGAAAGGGGAGGAAGGAAGGGGGAGGGGGGAATGTTGTTTTTGGTGCTTAGGTGGTGGGGTGGGCGCGTTTGAGGGCGGCTTGGGACATTCTTGTGGCGTGGAGAGGGGGGGTGTTGAGCCAAGCAGCGAGGTCTGCTAGGGATTGGGGTTTGTTGCCGGATAAGGCGTAGCGGCGGGTGAGAAGTTCTTTGTCTCGGTCGGTGAGGTTGGTTGTGGTTTGAAAGCCTTGCTTGAGTGCGGGGGGGCGGAGCCAGTGCCATTGGGTCCAGAGTTGGGTGGTCCAGTTTTCTACGGGGAAGCCTTGGCTGATTCGGCGGGCGGCTTTGCCTTGGGTTGGGGGGGTTGCGATGTCTGGGAGGCGGGAGGCCCAGTGGGTGATGGCGAGGCTTACGGGGGCGGCGAGGCGGGCTGTTGATGAGGGGGCGTGGCGGCTTAGGGCGGTGGTGATTGTTGAATCTACGACGGCGATGGCGTCTTTTAGGATTTGGGTGGCTCTTGAGGGGGGGAGGGTGTCGATGGGGCCTCCGATGTGTTGTTCGATGGTTGCGAGCATGAGTGGGAGTTGGGTATTTACGAGTTCGATTCTGAGGAGGATGATCCATCGCATGTTGGTTTCGATTTGGTCGAGGATGCGGCCTGAGGGGGTGGAGGGGTGGAGCTGGCTTGTGAGGTGGCGGGATTGGGCTTGGAGCTCGATGATGGCGGTGGCTCTGGTGGTTTGTTCGTAGATGATTGCGGGGTGTTTTGTTCTGAGTTGTTCGATGAGGGAGGTGAGGTCTGTTGGGCCTTGGGTGGTGAGGTTGGTGATGACGGGGGGTTGGGTGAGGATGGAGGATTTTGGGGTGGTTGGTGCGGGGTCGGGTTGGGGGTGGGTTGTTGATTGGAAGCCGGATTGGAAGAGGGCGTTTTGGATGAGTGTGCGGCGGGCGCGGTTGATGGCTCTGTTGACGGAGATGGGGGTTCGGTTGAAATTGGCGGCGATGGTGCCGGTGCGTTTGCCTTGGAGGGATTGGGCGAGCATGGCGTGTTGTTGGTTTTGACCGGCGGGGAGGGGCATTGAGAAGATGGGCTGGTTGTCTGTGACGGAGGTGGTGGATTTGCATGCTTCATCGTGGGCGATGAGGGTTCGGCGGACGGACTCTGTTGAACGAGCGATGCGATGGGCGATGCGAGCGGTGATCTGGGTGCGGTTTGATCCGAGGCGATTGCGGTAGCGGCGGGCATCGCGGATGATTTTATCTGTGAGTGCTTGGTCCATTCTTGTGAATTCGGCGGCGGTGCCAAGGCGGTCTTTGAACTTTTCTTGGAACCAGGAGACTGGGCCTTCTAGGAAGATGATTGAGCGGTGTCCTGAGCCGGTGTTGATGCGTCTTGCGACGAGGCCTAGGCGGCGGTAGCGTTCGATGGATTTTCGGCTGACGGCCCAGCGTTTTGCGAGGGAGTCGATGGTTTCGTAGGTCGATTGGTGGTTTGGATGGAGATCGTTGAGGGTGAGGTTTGCGGATTCTGAGAGGTGTTCTGCGAGTGCTGAGAGGTCGGCGCGGAGGGTGTTTCCGGGGAGCATTTCTGGGTTGGTGATGTTTTGGCGGTAGCCTGTGACGCGGAAGATGATGAAGTCTTGTGGGTAGAGGCCGTCGGGGTCGATGGCGGGGGCGAGTTGTTCTATGCGTTCTAGGTGGCGGATGATTGTTTGTTTGCCGGCATAGGAGAGCTCTGTGGCGAGGGACTGGATCGCTGGAGCTTTGATGGTGGTGAGGGCGGGCATTTGTGGATGTTAGGTTGTGGAGGGGGGGCGGTAGAAGATCAGATTTTTGTACGCAGAGGGGGCGGAGGTGGCTGAGGTCGCAAAGAAGAGGGGGATGGGGGATGGAGGGTTGAGAGGGAAGAAGAGAAGGCAGGGAGCCCTCACCCCGGCCCTCTCCCATCAGACCCCCAAATGGGAGAGGGAGGAAGAGAAGATCATGGAGGAGTCGAAGGCGACACCTCCATGGCACCCGGCCCTCTCCCCGGGGGAGAGGGAGGAAGAGAAGATCATGGAGAAGCCGAAGACGGCGTCTCTGTGGCACCCAGAGAAGATGGTTTGGCTGCCAGCTTGGCAGGGTGGTTTGGTTGGATACCCGGTTGGCGGGGTGATTTGAGGTTGGTTGAGGGTGTTTGCTGGGGTTAGGTGTTTGGGGGTTGGCATGGGGATTGCCAGTGGATGGGGGCTTGGCTGCGCTTGTGGCTGGGTTTGGAATACATTTACCTGCCGTGATGAACGGCTGACTGGGCCTTGAGCCCGCTGAATATGGAGAATCCGCTATGGGAAGCAAAGAACTTACCTTTGATATTGAAGCTCGGCAGGCACTTTTGGCGGGGGTTGAGAAACTTGCTGCGGCGGTGAAGGTGACCCTTGGGCCTCGGGGTCGCAATGCGGTGATTGATAAATCTTGGGGCGGGCCGACTGTGACTAAGGATGGGGTTTCGGTGGCTGAGGAGATTCAACTGACCAATAAGGCCGAGAACATGGGGGCCATGCTGGTCAAGGAGGCCTCGTCGAAGACCTCTGATGATGCTGGTGATGGGACGACGACGGCTACGGTTTTGGCTGAGGCGTTGTTTAAGGAAGGGCTGCGGTATATCGCGGCTGGGGTGGATGCCAATGCTCTGGTTCGTGGGATGAAGAAGGGTGTTGAGATCGCAGCCAAGTCGATTGATGACATGGCGACGCCGGTCAAGGGGAAGAAGGATATTGAGAATGTGGCGGCGATTTCGTCGAACAATGATCCTGAGACCGGGAAGATCATGGCCAACGCCTTTGAGAAGGTGGGTAAGGATGGGGTGATTACGGTTGAAGAGGGCAAGGGGCTTGAGACGGATGTGACTGTGGTGGAGGGGATGCAGTTTGATCGTGGGTTCTTGTCGCCGAACTTTGTGACGGATGTTGAGGACATGAAGGTTGTGCTGGACAAGTGCTTGGTGCTTGTGCATGAAGATAAGATTGACAATATTCAGAAGCTGGTGCCGTTGCTTGAGAAGGTGATGGAGGCGAAGAAGCCGTTGTTGATTATCGCTGAGGATATAACTGGCGAGGCGCTCTCGACGCTTGTGATTAACAAGTTGCGTGGGACTTTGCAGGTGTGTGCGGTCAAGGCGCCGGGCTACGGCGATCGTCGCAAGGCGATGTTGCAGGATATTGCGGTGCTGACTGGTGGTGAGGCGTTTATGAAGGATATGGCGACGGATCTGGATTCGATCAAGGTTTCGCAACTTGGGATGGCCAAGAAGATTGAGATCGGGAGCGATAACACGACGGTTATTGAGGGTGCCGGGTC
>JAESRA010000229.1 GCA_016764895.1 Phycisphaerales bacterium
CCATCGGGGTGACAAAGCGTTCGATGACGCCTGATCGTTGGAGTTCTGTACTGATTGCTCGCCATTGATCGCGGTGTGCTGCCGGGAGTGAGACGATGGCTTGGGACACACTGGCGGCGCTGCAGATCTGGCCGAGCGCTTCGATGGAGCCCAGGACCGTCAGGCCATTGATCTCCCGAATCCCCGGATCGGCATCAATCAATATGACTCCGACTAACTTTGGGGGGTCTGCGACCATCCCGACCTGCTTTGACAGTAAATCCGCGCTCTCGGGTGTTCCGATGATCAAGGTCCGTGTACTCATGTATGGTCTATCGACCAAACCTCCACCGGAAAGCCACTAATCTACACTCTGGGTGCCACTACTCGCCGCTTCGGCGCAGTAGTGTCTTCGATCCGCAAACACATTCGCAATTCCCAAGACACTACTGCGCATAAGAATGCGAGTAGTGGCACCCTTTATTGTGAGTTCTCTGATATGCTCAGTACATGATCACCCGTCTGACCGCCACCCTCGAATCAATTACCCGCGGCTCCATCCCCACCGCGACCCTCGTGCCCATGCCCGGGATCGCCATCGAAGCCCTGATCCCGGCCTACCTCGCCGATGCCCTCGAACCCAAAATCAACACCCAAATCACCCTCCACACCAAAGCCCTCCTCGAAGCCCAAGGCCAAGGCACCAGCTTCATCCCACGATTGATCGGATTCGGATCCGCCGACGAACGGGCGTTCTTTGAAACCTTCACCTCCGTCAAAGGCGTCGGCACCCGCAAAGCCCTCCGAGCCCTGACCGAACAACCCTCGACCATCGCCGCCCTCATCATCGCCAAGGATGCCAAAGGACTCACCAAACTCCCTGAGATCGGCAAACGAACCGCCGAGACCATGATCGCCGAGTTGACCGGCAAGATCGAAAAGTTCGCCGGTGATGCGATCATGGCTGGCTCATCCATGCCTGCATCGACCATCGAGCCCGCCTTTGCTTCGGGGCCGGCCGCTGAGGCGGTCTATGCGTTGATGTCGCTGGGGGAATCTCGCCCAGAAGCCGCCAGAAAGGTCGAGATCGTGCTGGGACGGCTCGGCCAGGACGCCGATACGGATACCATTGTTCAAGCCGTCTTTGCAGGCGGATGAATTGAAGAGAGCCACTAGGGACTAGGGACTAGCCACTAGGGGTTCGCAAACATCTTTATTCTTACCCTAGTGGCTAGTGGCCAATCCCTAGTCCCTGTCCGAAGGACTCTTTATGCGATACGCAATGATTATGGCTGGCGGCTCTGGCACCCGCCTCTGGCCCATGTCCCGCGATGGACAACCCAAGCAACTCATCAGGTTCATTCATGAAGAAGGTAAGACTGTCTCCCTTTTGGAGATCGCCGCCAACCGCGCCTCCAAGCTGGTCCCCGCCGACAAACAGTACATCTGCACAGGTGAGCGGTACCGCACGCAGATCCGCGCCGGGCTGCCTTCATTTGATGATGACCACATCCTCGGCGAGCCCCAGCCCCGCGACACCGTCAACGCCGTCGCCTTTGCCGCGGCGGTCTTTGCCAAAGAGAGCCCCGATGCGATATTCAGCGTGCTGACGGCGGACCAGCTCATCGAGCCCGCTGAGGTCTTCAACAAAGCGATGGACCTGGGATACAAGCTCGTCGAAGCCGACCCATCTCGCCTGGTCACCTTCGGCATCAAGCCAGATCACCCGGCCACCGGCTATGGCTACATCGAACACGGCCCACCCCTCAAAGACATCAACGACCAACCCATCGAAGACACCTTCACCGTCGCCCGCTTCATCGAAAAACCACCCCTCGAAAAAGCCGAGGCCTACTTTCAATCAGGACGCTACGACTGGAACGCCGGGATGTTCGTCTTCCATGCCGGGACTTTCCTCAAACTGTATGAACGCTTCATGCCAGAGAACGCCAAACTCATCAAGCAACTCGCCGATGCCTGGGGCACCGATGAGCAACAAGCCGTCCTCGACGACATCTATCCGAAACTCGAAAAAACCTCCGTCGACTACGGCATCATGGAACCGGCCGCCGGAGAACCCGATGTCTCCATCGTCGGCGTCAACATGGCCATTACCTGGCTCGATGTTGGGTCTTGGCCTGCTTATGGCGAGACGCTTGATGCGGATGCAAACAACAACAAGGCCGCGGGTGTGAACATCGCGGCCTTTGAATCCAGCAACAACATCGTCATCGCCGAGTCTGATTCTGACCACACGATTGCTTTGATCGGCTGCGACGACTTGATTGTGATCCGCACCGACCGGTCGACCCTTATCGTCCCCAAGGACCGCGCCCAGGACATCAAAAAACTCCACGACGAGCTTCCCGACGGGTTGAAATAGCCACATCCAACGAGCCGCGACCGTAAGGGAATGATCTTGATTTCAATGAAGACCACTCCCTTACAGTCGCGGCTCGTCAGTCATCAGACAACGCAGAGTTGCGCCCTACCATCGCCCATGCGTATTCTTGCGATTGATCTCGGCGACCAACGCACCGGGCTGGCACTGGCCGACCGGGTGACGGGTATTGCCTCGCCCGCCGGGCTTGTTGAGGTTCCGATTGATCACGACGGGGGCAAGCGGCTCATCGAAGCACTCGGTGATCAGATTCCGGCACTCCCCGTTGAGATCGAGATCATTATGGGGATGCCGCTGAACATGGACGACACCATCGGCCCCCGCGCGGTGCTGGTCAAAGAATTTGCGATCCGGCTATCCAAGCACATCGGTCGCCCGATTGTGCTGGTCGATGAGCGCCGGACTTCGGTGGCCGCCGATGCGAAGATGTCTCAGACCGGGCTGACGCATAAACAGAAGAAGAAACGCCGCGACGCGATCGCCGCCGCCGCGATTGCCGAGGCGTTTTTGGCCGAGCCCGATTCCATTATCGAAACCATCACGCCAGGATCAGAACCAGTATAAATGGTCAGGAACGCAACAATCCGGCGGTTCACCCGTTGAATAGGATGTAGGACCCCATCGAAGGAATCATCATGTTTCAAGCCATCATTCTTCTCTGTGCACTCGCTTTGCAACCCGCAGCGGAGACTTCAATCAATCCCGCGCGCGTGTTCATGGATTCGCTCGCCCACAAAGACACCACAACCAGTTCCATGACCGGCGATATCCAGTACACCATCATCCAAGCCCTCGAATCCGATCTCCAAAAACGCACCGGGCAACTCTACCTCCGCACCGTCCGCAGCGACCAATACAACAGTGAACACCGCGACTACGCCGTCCGCTTCGATACCCTCCAACTCGACGACCGCCAATCCGATATCCGCGAGCACTACATCTTTGATGGCCGGTGGTTTGTCGAACGCCTGCCCGACCAGAAGCAGTTTAATAAACGCGAACTCGTCGCCGTCGATGAGGAACTCGATCCGATGGAGCTTATGCGTGAGGCTCCGTTCTGGGTTTCGCTTGGCCGCAACACGGACCGAGTCTTTGAGTCCTATGACATCGAGTTGCTCGATTCTGAGCTTGGGCTCGCAGATAACCCGGACTTCCCGGAACTGTCTTTCCTTGTTGAGACTGTTGTTGGTGCCCAGCAGGTTATGCTGACCCCTAAGCCGGGGTCTGGGTTTGAGGATGATTGGGAATGGGTCCGCATCTGGTTCGATGCGGACTCTCTGCTGCCGCAGTTGTATGTCAAAGCCGAGTGGACGGGCGATCTGCAGATTGTTCAGCTCTTTGATGTTCAGACCAATACAAAGCTCAACCCTTCGCTCTTTGATACCACGACTCCGCCGCCGGAGTCTGGCTGGCGCGTGCAGATCTCGCCATGGCGAGGGCAAGCCCAGGCCCATGCGGATCATCAGGTTGATATCCAGCCGCTCCAAGACCAACTCGACGAGAGCGATCCATGAATCCCCGCCGGGCGGCGTTGATCATCGTTGCATTGGCGGGCTTGGTGAATGCTCAGCCCATCGAACCCATTGACCCCATTGGTTCCATTGCCCCCAAAGATCGCGTAGTTCAACTCGCCCAGCCCGACCCGCAGAGCCGAGAGCAGACGATCCGGGCCGTGCTTGATCGGATCAACGCAGAGTTCCTCACCGATGAAGAACGCGCCGCCCTCCGTGTCGTGCACGGCCAGTGGACCGACGAGGATCTCAAGAACCCGGCACTGATTCCGCAGATCGCGTTGGACATCGGCGACCTGGCCAATCCGATCTTCGACGACGACGATGCCCCACTCACGATCCGCGCCTGGTCCAAACTCAGGCAAGGCCATGCACAACAAACGATTGATCTCATCGCCCAACTCGATGCCAACACCATCGAATCCACGCTCATCGGCGCCCTAGCACAAAACATGCTAGGGCGCCGCAAGACAGCCATCGCCCAACTCGAATCCATCGAAGCACAACTCGCCAGTCAACAATTGACCGGTGCTGATGAACTCGCATTTGGTTGCCAAGCCCTGATCGAACTCACCCGATTGCGAGCACCCGTCATCAGTGCCAAAGCGGATTACGAAGCCATCAACGCGCTGATCTCCCACGCTCGCGACCGCGTTGACCGTCTCAACTGGCGCATCCGCAACGCCGAGGCTCACCTCCTTTACGAACACCACAATCTCGGTGACGCGCACACGGCCGCCATCGAAGCACTCCGCCTCAACCCACGCGCCGCAGCACCGATGCTTTTGCTTGGTCACATCGCCGTTGATGGGTTTGACTTTGACAACGCCGAGAAACTCGCTAGAGGACTCGACCAAGTCGCCGCGGCGTTCAACCAAAACCCTGAAATACCCATAGCGATCAGCAGCGGCGGCGCGATACTCCGCGCTCGGATCGCCCTTCGCCGCAAGGACCCAGAGGGTGCCGAGCAAGCACTCGACCCCGCGCTGGATCGCTACCCGAACCACCCGATACTTCTGTCGCTCGAAGCCTCGGCCGCTGCGGGCGGGTACCGGATTTCTTCGACGAACCGGCTGCTGACCAAGTACAACGAACTCTTCCCGGAATCGGCTGTTGCTGCGGTTTGGGTCGGGCGGACCTTGTCGGATTCGCGTCAGTACACCTACGCCGCCGATGTGCTGCAAAGAGCGATCCAGCTCTCGCCCAACTGGGGCGAGCCAAGATTACAACTTGGGCTCATGCTCGTCCAGGCCGGCTACGACACCGATGCCAGGGACACACTCACCGAAGCCATCAAGCTCGATCCGTTCAACCTCCGCGCCCAAAACTCGCTGACGATGCTCACCGAACTGGCGACCTACAAAATCATCGAAACCGAACACTTCATCATCCGCTACAAAGACGGCCCCGATGAAATCCTCGCCCAAGAAATGCCCGAAATCCTCGAAGCGATCCACACCCGCGTCTGCTCCGATGTCCCCGGCGGCATGAATCACGAACCCGAACGCAAGACCATCATCGAGCTGATGCCCAACCACGAATGGTTCGCGGTGCGCATCGGGGGGATGCCCTCGATCCACACGATGGCGGCTTCGACGGGGCCTGTGATTGCCTTTGAATCCCCGCGTGATGGGCCAAAATCCAAGGCCGGGCACTATGACTGGGCGCGGGTTCTTCAGCACGAATACACACACACGGTGAATCTTTCAAGGACTAAAAACCGCGTCATCCACTGGATGACCGAAGCCAACGCCGTCTTCAACGAGGATGCTCCGCGCGATCAGCGACAATGGGACCTACTCACCAGCGCGATGCGAACCAACGCTCTGTTTGATCTCGAATCCATCAACATCGCCTTCGTTCGCCCCAAGAAACCGACCGATCGGAATCTGGCGTATGCACAGGGTGCGTGGATGTTTGAGTTCTTGATTGAACGCTTCGGTCCTCAATCTCCGCGCGACATCATGGACGCCTCGACCACCGGCAGGTCCGCGCCCGAGGCATTTGAACAAGTTCTCGAACTTTCGCAGGACGAGTTCATGCGTGCTTTTTTGGACTGGGCCAGAGAGGACCTGCTCGCGCGCGGGCTCCTGGCATCTGATGATCTCCCGACCATCGAAAAGTTGCTTGGATCAGACAAGACGGCATTGCCATCGCTTTCCATGCTTGACGGGCTCCTAGAACTGCATCCCGATCACCCGGATCTCCTCAAGTTGCGTCTGAGCATCTCGCTGGCTTTTGAGGGCGACCGGCTCAGCGATGAACAGCTCACGCTCCTTGAGCAAATTATTCTTGTTCGCCCGGTCGATGAAATGCCCCACAAACGCCTTGCTCGGCATTACCTCGCAAGCGAATCCGTGGGCGACCGAGCCCGCGCGATTCCACATCTTGAATTTTTGGATGCCCGCGAGGTTCACTCGGTTGCGTATGCGGATCAGCTTGCCGAGTTGTACGCGCTGGCGGGGAACCATGAGTTGGCCTTGGCAAAGGCGATCCGCACCACCCGCATCGCGCCCTTTGACGCCCGCGCAAGAGAACAGGCCGCCCGCATGGCGTTGTTGAACAACGATCTGAACATGGCCGAGCATCATCTCAATGCGCTCATCAGCATCGAACCGGATCGAGAAGTCCACAAACGCCGGCTTGAATCGCTCAAGTCGATGCGCGAAGCATCGAACTAAATCGTGTTTAAGCAATCTGCCGAGGATCATCTGCGATGGAGTTCGCAACTTCATCTGTTGATCTATCAGATAGGTTCTTGCGTGGCTGGCGCGATCCGAGTTCCCACCCAGTCCAGCTCAAGAATCGTTGTTCGAGATCATTAGCGATCTCAGCACTGCCCAGATCAAGCTCAGAATAATCAATCGGCTTCATAACCCGCACGCGAGCGTTGGAGTTTGTCCAGATCGAATCCCACGCTGTGGAAACATCCGGGGTCCCGTCGATCACCACAGGAAGCACGCGAGCACCGGTCCGCTTGACAAGCACACCAACCCCCGGCGCAAACGGCAGCAACCGACCGGCAGGTCTTTCAATCTCGCCCTCAGGAAATATCCCTATGATCCCGCCGTCTTTGAGGTGTGCCCGTGCCCGCCGAATCCCAGACTTCCCGTGCCGATTCCGAGCAACGAAAATAATCCCCGCCCAGTTCCAGAACCATCCCAAACTCCGCACCCGCATGTCTTCGGCCATCAGCCAGCACACACGCCTGGGCATCACCGCAGACACCAAAAACGGGTCAATCCCGCAAGTATGATTGCACACCACGATCATCGGCCCATCAATATCTTCAAAAACGCCATCCTCAACGACAAACTCGGCCCGATGGACAATCCGCGAGTACAGATACCCGATCAGGAACATAAACCCATCAAACACACCGACTTGCGGCTTTTTAGTCCGTCCGTGCTGAGCCCCGGCGATCATTAAACCCGCCACGGCACAAGCCGAGGCTATCAATATGAGCCAGAGAGGAGACATCAGAAGAAGGTTAGCATATGCAAAGCTAGTGATCCCAATGATCTCAGAAATAAATGGAAATCACCACTCAATCAACACATCCACCGATCTTCTCGGACATTTGACACCGTACAATCCCCGTATGACCGATCTCTGGAAAGCGAACCGCGATACCGCACTCAAGGCCGTCGAGCCGTTGGCTGCTCGCGTACGCCCGCGATCCCTCGATCAGGTGGTCGGACAGACCCATCTCCTCGGCGAGGGCAAGCTCCTCCGCAGAATGATCGACGCCGACGCATTGACCTCCGTCATCCTCCATGGCCCACCCGGCACGGGCAAAACCACCCTCGCCGAAGTCATCGCCAAAGCCACCGCCCGAAGATTCATCCGCGAGAACGCCGCGTCCGTCGGCGTCAAAAGAATCCGAGAAATCATCGACGACGCCCACCGAATCCTGGGCGACTCAGGCAAGCGCACCATCTTGTTCCTCGACGAGATCCACCGCTTCTCTAAATCGCAACAAGATGTCCTGCTTGCCGATGTTGAGCGCGGATTGATCACCCTCATCGGCGCAACCACTGAGAACCCACTCTTTGCGGTCAACTCCGCGCTGATTTCACGATCCACTTTATTCCGCCTCGAATCCCTCACCGAATCCGAAACCAAAGAACTCCTCACCAACGCGCTTATAAACCCCGCCGCCTATCCAGACCTCACCATCACCATCGACGACGACGCTCTAGAGGTCTGGGCCATCAAATCCGAAGGCGACGCAAGACGAGCCCTCACCGCGCTGGAAGTGGCGGTGCTTTCATCAGACACCGACACCAACACGCTCCACATCACCAAGCACATCGCCGAGGACTCCATCCAACAAAAGGTCGCCAACTACGGCCCCGATGGCCACTACGACGCCGCCTCAGCCATGATCAAATCCGTAAGAGGCTCCGACCCCGACGCCGCCCTTTACTGGATCGCAAGAATGCTCGATGCGGGCGAAGACCCCAGATTCATCGCAAGACGACTCGCCATCCTCGCCAGCGAAGACATCGGCAACGCCGATCCACGCGGGATCATGGTCGCCCAGGCCGCATGGGATCTGGTCGAACGCATCGGGATGCCCGAGGCCCGGATCACCATCGCCCAGTGCGCGACTTATCTCGCATGCTGTCCCAAATCAAACGCGGCGTATGTCGCGATTGACGCGGCCTTGGATGATGTACGCAATGACCGCGTCTTGCCCGTGCCGATCTATCTGCGCGACAAGAACACTTCCCCCCAAAGCACAGAATCCGGTGCTGGCGATCGCGTCCGAAACATCGAAACCGAGAAATATCAATACTCGCACAACAGCGACGATCAACTCTCAGGCCAAGACTACCTCGGGGTCAACAAACGCTACTACGAACCCAAAAACATCGGTGCCGAAAAAATCCTCAAACAACACCTCGACCAAGCCAGAACCCAAAAGCACCAACACAAAGAATGACAACCCCCCGTGGCACAGGCGTCCCGCCTGTGATCTTCGCAAGGCGTCAGACTCTCATTCAACCGATGTAATCGATTGATCGACCAACTCTTCGTATTCACTGACATCAAGTTTCTTTACGCGAGAAGAGAACACGCCATGGAGTGCTTCCAGCCGTTCAGCCATCCATTTGTGCTGATTCATCCAGTCGTCTTGATTTCTTGGGTCAGCATTTTCGTTTCGTATTTCGATTCGGCTTTGATCAATACCTGGAAGCTCATTCCAAACGATTTGAAAGTCCAATTCACTCTCAATCGCCATTTGATCCCGTTTGAGCAAATGAAAGAACGCCTTCCCATCTGGTCCGTTGCAAACAACTGTCACCGATATGCGTTGGGCTTGCATGTTTGCAAACGCCCGTAAAAACAGATTTGTTCGACCAAGTGCAAAATCTGCGGAAGAATTTGGGTGAGCTTTTTGCGACTTTATCGCACTCTTACTGTCTACAAGATACTGCGACAAAGTTGCCCAATAGTGTTGCTGCAATTGTCGCGTTTCAGTCAGTTCACCCCCCGCAACAGATGTATGAACTGACTTTGTCCAATCATTCGGCTTGCAAACAACGCTGAATTTAGGAGCGATTGGCGACTCTCCTATACGCCACGCTTCGATTTCCAATCCAAAGAAAGAAAACCGATCCTCTGTGATCCCATTGAGCCAGTCCAATGCCGCTCGGTGTTCGTCGGTAAACCGAAGCGCAATCCATACGATTGTCACCGTATTCAAACCAGCGGCGTATGTCATCAGTTGACCAAGATGTGTGTGGTCGGTTTTTTCTAGTTGATTCTCAATCAAAACCCATTCATTTGAGATCGTATTTTTACAGAGAATGTCAGCGCGAAATGGTCCAACATCTTTCTCCTGAGCTTCCAACTCAAGATCGATACCAATCGTTTCTCCCAGAAGCTTCAAACTGCTCTCTTCAGCCAGCCAAGGCGTAAAGTCGCCCGGCTCACTGTTCCAAATCGTCCGAAGATCAACCCGTTCTAACCGACCCATTTCATTTAATGACATTGCATTTCCTTACATTCTAATCCGCTGGACTCTCAAACCCATTCTATTCCATCATGGGTTTGAATGCGAGGTTCATTTCAGCATTGAGAATGCCAATCATAGAGAAGTCTAAGACAACCTCTCCATACCACCCATAAAACACTCTACCATCCCCCGTGCCCCCCACCCCC
>JAESRA010000230.1 GCA_016764895.1 Phycisphaerales bacterium
GTGCGTGCATTGCCCAGATGGAGGGCTCCGGTGGGTGATGGGGCGATTCGGGTGATTTGATTTTGAGGTGTGGGGACTTGCACGCTGATTTGAGTGTACACTGGGGGTGTCCGGGATGCCGAGGTTTGTATGGCGTCCAATGATTGAAGCGCTGAGCGAGAAGGAGACGGATGTGGCCGAGAAAGCACTAGGAAAGCTGAGTGAGGATCAGGTTGAGGCCCAGCTCGAGAACTTCCCTGAATGGGCCGAGCTCAACGGGCAGATCCAGCGGACCTTTCAGTTCGAGGACTTTGACCAGTCGATCGCGTTTGTGGGTCGGATCGCGGAGTACGCCGAGCAGGTGCAGCATCATCCGGACATTTTGATCCGGTACGACAAGGTGACGCTGACGATTTCGACGCATGATGCGGGCGGGATCACGCACAAGGACTTTGAACTTGCTCGGACTGTTGATGCGATGGTGTGAGCCGGGGGTTTAGGGGGCTGGGATATTGTATAAAAGATCGAAGCCGGCGTTGAGTTTGGTCAGCACGCGGACAATTTCTTTGTCGGTGATTGTGTGGCCTTCATTGAAGAGGTCGTAGATTTCCTCGGCTTTCCCAAGTTCGATGGCTTTGACCAAGAGTGCGAGCGCTTGGAGTTGCCCGACTTCGGTCCATGTGTGGTCTTCTGGAAGTGGTTTATAGGGGAGGGCGGCGTTGGCTCTGCGGATGCCGCCTTCGAGATCGCCCATGTAGGCGTAGGTTCGTTCTTCGATACTGGTTGGGTCTTTGGGGCCCATGCCCCAGAGGAGCCAGGGGGATCTGTCGAGCAGGAAGTGAAGGAGGGGGTCGTCTTTCCCGATGGCGTAGTTGTAGGAGCCGTCGTTGTATCCGTTTTGGACGAGGTTGCCGTCTTTGTCGTAGACGGCTTCGCGTCCATCGCTGTTTTGCATCACACGATTTTCTGATTCGCCTCGCATTTGATGGATGGCCACTTCGCGGGTGTTTTTGAGAATGGTGTAGAGGATCAGTTGGTGCTCTAGTGAGATTTCGTTGGACTGGATTTTGGCAAGTTGAGCGAAGATTTTAAACTGAATGGTTGAACTGATGGCGAATGTTTTTTGCAGTTCTTTTCGTTCTTTGAGTTGTTCAGGAGTTTTTGTTGGTTTGGCTTTGGATTGTTTTGGGGCCTGTTTTTGAGATTGTTTTTGAGAATTCTTTTGAGTCGGTGTTGGGTTTGGTTTTTCAGACTGGCCGTAGGAAGCGAGTGTTCCAGAAGTGAGCAGGATGGCCAGTGCCAATGGTGTGGTATTCATAGGCGATTGTATGCGGGTTGTGGGTTGATTGGTTGGTGGTAGGGTTATTTGAGTTCGACGGACCAGTAGGCTTCGTCGAGGAATGCTTTCCATGAGGCGTAGCGGTCGCCGCTTAGGCGCATGGAAATTAACGGGTTGCGTTTTGGGCGGATGGGTTCTTTGATGAGTTTCATGTGGGCTTGCTGGGGGGTGCGGCCGCCTTTGCGGGAGTTGCAACTGGTGCAGGCGCATACGAGGTTCTCCCAGGTGTCTGGGCCGTTTTGGGTGCGGGGTTTGACATGGTCGATGGAAAGTTCTGAGGTGTGGAAATGCTTGCCGCAGTATTGACAGCGGTTGTGGTCTCTTGCAAAGAGGTTGCGGCGGTTGAGTTTGACGCGTTGTTTGGGGAGTTTGTCGTAGCCGACGAGCCGGATGATCCGGGGGACGGCGATGTCGAAGCGGACGGTCTTGACCCAGTCGTGGTTGTCGGGTTCGAATTCTTTGCGGAGTTCGGAGAGTTCGGTCCAAGTTGAAAAGTCGTAGTTGGCGTAGGAGCCGTCGTCGGCGTGGATGACCTCGGCGGTTTCACGCGAGAGCAATATGAAGGCACGGCGTGCGGAGATGACGCGGAGGGCCATGTACATTTTGTTGAGGACGAGGACTTTGGCATCGAGCCCGGTGAGGAGTTGGTTGTAGTCGAGGGCGAGTGCGGCGGAGGTGGGGGGGAATGGGTCGGCACGCTGTCCACGCCCTGCGCGCAGGGCCTTGGATCGTCTGGGTTTTTTCGGACGACGGGACATGGTAGTAGTTCGTTTATACCAGTTTTTGGCGTGTTTTTCAACTCAATACGCACCGATCGCGCCAAAGTTTTGGTTTCGATGGTGTTATTGGCTGTGGTTTTAGTGGCGGAAGTGTCGGATGCCTGTGGTCATGCAGGTGATGTTGTGTTGGTTGCAGAGATCGAAGGTATCGGTGTCGCGTTTGGAGCCGCCGGGGTGGACGATCATCGAAACCCCTGCGTCGATGAGGATTTGCGGGCCATCGGGGAAGGGAAAGAAGGCGTCGGAGAGTGCGATGGAGCCTTTGGACAGGTCGCCCGCTTTGCGGATCGCGCCCAGGCACGAGGCGACGCGGTCCATTTGGCCTGCGCCGGCGCCGAATAAGCGGACTCGGTTTGATTCGATGCCTCCGATGAGGATGGCGTTGGATGAGAGTGCGGTGCAGATAGGTTCGAGGATCGCGGCGGCTTGGAGAGTTTGGTCGGTTGGTTTGGGGCCCGCGGCATGGGTCCATGATGCGGGGTCGGGGACGATGAGGTCGCGGTCTTGGACGAGTAGGCCGCCTGGGATCCATTTTATTTCTTGTTTGATGTTTGGCGAATCGTTCCCGACTTCGAGGATGCGGAGATTTTTCCAGCGGCTTTGCAGGAGTTTGAGTGCATCTGGTTCAAATGATGGTGCGATGACGACTTCAAAGAAAGTGCCATCTGCGGTGATGCGCTGGGCGGATTTGAGATCAATGGTGGTGTTGGTTGCGAGGATTCCTCCGAAGGCGGCCATGGGGTCGCCGGCGATGGCGGCGTCGACGGCGTTGGAGTTGGTGTCTGCGCAGCTTGCTCCGCAGGGGTTGGTGTGTTTGAGGACGCAGGCGGCGTGTTGATCTGGTGCGGCGTTTTTGAGGGCGGCGACGAGTTCAAGGGCTGCGCTGGCATCGTTGATGTTGTTGAAGCTGAGGGGTTTGCCGTGGAGTTGTTTGGCGTTTACGAGTGTGCCTGGTTGTGGTGGGCTGGTTTGGTAGAGTGCGGCGGTTTGATGTGGGTTTTCGCCGTAGCGGAGGTTGTTGATTTTGGTGAGTCCGATGGTGAGTTTGTCGGGCAATCCGTCGGCGTCCTTGTTCATCCAGGTGCTGATGGCCGCGTCGTAGTGGGCTGTTGTGGTGAAGGCGTCGGCGGCGAGTTTTTTGCGGAGTTCTAGAGTGGTCGAGCCGTTGTTTTCTTGGAGTTCTTTGAGGAGTGATTCGTATTGTGAGGGGTGGGTGATGATGGCGACGGACTGGTGATTTTTGGCGGCTGATCGGACCATTGAGGGGCCGCCAATGTCGATTTGTTCGATGGCTTCTTGGTCGGTGACGCTTGGTTTGGCGATGGTGGATTCAAATGGGTAGAGGTTGACGACGACGAGGTCGATGGGTGCGATGTCGTGGGCGTTCATTGAGTCGAGGTGTGCTTGGGTGTCGCGTCGTGCCAGGAGTCCGCCGTGGATTTTGGGGTGGAGTGTTTTGACTCTGCCGTCCATCATTTCGGGGAAGCCGGTGATTTTTTCTATTTCTGTGACGGGGATGCCGGCACCTGCGAGGGTTTTGGCGGTGCCTCCGGTGGAGATGATTTGGACGCCGAGGTTGGTGAGGGTTTGGGCGAGATCGATGATGCCTGATTTGTCAGAGACGGAGATGAGGGCGCGCGTGATACGGACCACCGGGTTGTTGGTGGCTTTGAGCGGTGCATCGGTCATCATGTGGTGATCCTGTGCGGGTTGGGTGGTATTTGGGTGGTATTTGGGGGGGGTATTTGGGGGGTTAGCGGAGTGAGAACTTGGCGATGGCGCCGTCTTGGGTGATGACATAGAGGTTGCCGTCGATGAAGTTGTCGGCACGGATACCGGCGGCTCCGTTGAGTGTTGCCGAGGCGATGATTTCTCCGGAGTCTTTATCGACTGCTACGAGTGCTGTGCCTGTCCAGACCATGAGTTCATCGTTGTTGGCGAGTGAGACGACCCAGCCTTGGATGGTGGTGTTGGTCCAGAGTGGTTGGCCTGTGATGGCGTCGAGGGCGACGAGTCCGTCGTCTGCGGTTGAGGCGTACATGACGCCTTTGTGGATGACGGGCTGGACGAGGACTGGTTCGCTGGTGCGTTTGCGCCATTTGCGGAGGCCGTCTTCGATGTTGAATGCGTAGATGGATTGGTCTGTTGAGGGGATGTAGACGGTTTGGTTGTTGGCGAGGATTGTGGCGAGTGATCCGCCGGCGATGTTTGTTTTCATGATCGAGCTGCCGTCGCGTGCGTTGAGGACTCGGAGGTCGCCTCCGGCTGAGATCATGGCGACGGATTGGCCGTCGATGTTGACGGCTGGTGATTGGATTTCACCATCGAATTTGTAGGACCAGAGTTTGAAGTCGTTTCTGAGTTCGAAGGCGAAGAATTCGTTTCGGGTGGTGCCGAAGAGGGCGAGGTTGTCCATGATGATTGGTTTGGTATTGATGATTGCGTGGACACTGTCGCGGTCGAGTGTGTTTCCGTTTTTGATGTTGATTTCGTGGAGTTCGGTGTCTGAGCAGATGAAGAGGGTTTGATCGACGCGTGTGGGTTCAAAGAGTTGGGTGGTTGGTCGGTCGAGTTGTTTTGCCCAGCGGACTTTGCCTGTGGAGGATTCGAGGCAGGTGACGGTGGTGTCTGAGGCGGTGGTGATGATGGCGTCTTTGTAGGCGACGGCGTCGGTGAGCCCTGCGCCTGCTTGCATGAGTGGGAAGCCGGTCCATTCCCAGCGGTATCCGAGTTCGTACCAGCTATCGTGGTCGATGGACCAGGGCTCAGTGGCGTTGGAGTTCTTTGGGGCGTTTGTGGATTGTGTCGTCGAGCACGCCTGAAGGATCGCCACGGGCAAGAGGACGGCGAGCAGAAGGGTGTTTCGGATCAGATTCAGGTTCATATGGTCCAACTCCATCAGTGGGGTAGTGGGGTTTTTCGTGAGTCTGGATAGGATAGGGCGGCTGGCGGGGCAATGCAGCGGAATTGCCTCTTGGGATGACCATCGGCAGGGATGCCGCCCGTGATCCCTTTCAATGTATAAGGTTCACCATGTTTACAGGTATTGTGCAGGCGATTGGGACGGTTCATTCTTTGGCTAATACAGAGGAAGGCACTCGGATTGTGATTGATCCGGCTGGGTGGGGCCATCAGCCCGCTGCTGGGGATTCGATTGCTAATAACGGGTGCTGCCTGACGCTGGTGAGCGATGAGGGGGGATTGTGGAGCTTTGATGCGATTCCAGAGACGATTGAGAAGACGACGATTGGGGGCTTGGGGGGCTTGGGGGATGGA
>JAESRA010000231.1 GCA_016764895.1 Phycisphaerales bacterium
GCTATTGGCCGGCACCCGCAACGCCGCTGACCAGTCCCCGGCCCCGGCCCACCTTGGCGTTACTGTGCCATCATCAATCTTCTTTGACCCCTCCAAAACCGCAGGCAGCACACGGTCAAGCAACTCCCGCCCACCCTTGGGGCTCAGCATCACACGCGATTTCTTGCCGTCTTCGCCTCTGAGCATCACAAACCAGTACCGCCCGGATTCGATCCCATACACCGCCACCCCGCGGACAATCTCCCGAGGCACCGGCTTGAGTTTCTGCCGCAACCCTTTGAGATCAGCCCCATCAACCTCGGCCATGACTACCCAGTTGGTGTCCGCCGATGAGATCAGCCCCATCGGATTTCCCGCTTGCTCAAACACCGAATCAATAAGCACCACCACCCGGCCAGAGAGTAGTTTCCCGATCACGCCATCGGCATCGGTCTCAAACAACTCACCCAGCGCACCCCACGCGCGATGCGACTTCCCGAACATCCCCACCGATCCAAGAAGCGCCCTTGATCGCTGTCCGGTCTCGCTAAGAAGCTGTTCGGCAGGATTATCAAGCACCGCAACAATATCAATCTCAGCAGGAAACGAATTCAGCAATGCCCAAGGCTCTGCATGCTCCTGGGCCATCCCCGCTGAGGCGCACGACAAAGTACACAAACACAGCACCCGCCGGATCAGCAAGATCACACTTTGGAACTGTATTTTAAGGCAGATCAGCGATGCGTTCATCACTCGGCACTTCCCGTGTGGTCCGCCCTGATTGGACCACAACAATCCCACCAGTCTGACCAGCCCTGGCTGTCTGAGAACCAATCAATGCACATTCTTCCCCACCAACAACCCGCCCATGAAACGACATCAAAGTCATCGACCGACCAGCCTGCTGTGGACGGTGGCTCACATTGAACCCAACTCCAAACTCGGCAGCATTCACACCCGAAGCATTCAACGCTTCGAGGCCTTCGCCACGAAACTCGATCCCCTGATGATTTAGAGTCAACGAAAACGATTTAGTCCCGCTTGACCGTGGAGCAAGCAGCAATCCATCGAGCGGCAGCATCGAGGCCCGAAGAATCTCAACACGCATCTGCACATCAGTAGCAACCTGCTGGGTATCTTCTGCCATTGCAGAAGCCACATCATCGACCGGGGTTGACTGGGTTCCAAGCGTTGTCAGCCGGGGATACATGCTCTGCAATCCGGCGACCATCATCAATCCGAGCAGCACACCGGCCGCGATCGCCAAGCGACCCGTCCGCACCCAGCGGCGCATTGTCCGCGGAATAAACCGCTCGTGTTGATCGAGCCGGTTGAGCACAACGCACTGCATATCAGGCATCGGAATCTCATCAAGATCAAGCGCACGCACCGCATCGGCGGTCTCTAAAAGTTCGGCACGACGGCCATGATCGTACTGCAACGCATGGGCAATCTCATCTTGCATTTGATCGCAAATCTCGCCATCAAGTGCGGCGTCAATCAACGACTCCGGAATCCGCCCGTGCGGTTCCTTGTCAAACTGATCGTGATTCGATCCCCGTTTCATGCCAACACTCCATCAACAGCATCGTCGGTTGTTTTATTAAACTGCCCGCCAAAGTGATCCTGGTACAACGACGCAAGTTGCTTGTGCTCTTTGAACAACACACGCAAACGACGGCGACCACGATGCAAATGACTCTTGACCGTCCCCTCAGGCATATTCAGATGCGAAGCAATCAACGCAATCGGCCAATCAAGCTGATGGAACAACACGATAATCTCGCGCTGCTCAACCGACAGGTGCATCAATGCGGATTGGATCGCGTCTTTCTGGGTCGTTGATCGTTCGTTGCTGTAGGTTGTCGCATCGGGCATCGAGCCCTTGCCGCCCATTGAACCGACAAAGTCCGTGTCATACGCTGGCTTGGATTTGGCAACCGCGTTCATATACAACCGACGCGCGATCGTAAACAGCCAGGTCGAGAATCGGAACCGGAAATCGAACCGGTGCAGATTCGCAAGCACACGCACAAACGCCTCCTGCACCACATCCTCAGCCATCTCATGACGACCAGACATCCGCAGGATATATCCATACACAGAACGCTGATGCGCCTTGATAAGATCACCGGCGGCCGCTCGCTCGCCAGCAATCGCCCGCTCAATTAAATCTCGTTCAGTTGCACGATCCATGCAGTCACGCTCCCAACAAGGGTTCTTGTACCCTCAATGATACCTGAGCACCCGCAATCGGATGCACTATCCATACGCCAAACGCCCCTTGTTGTTCCGAATTACCTCAATTCGCTTCCATCGCACCTGAAAATCAAGAAACCCTGCCTGCGCCGATCAGGCGCAGGCAGGGCTGGAGAGAGACTTGTTCGTATTTTGAACGGGCAAACGGCTCGTTCAGAATCGCTTGACTTATGCCGCCTTGGCGACCGGTGCCTTGCGAGTCCGTCCAACGGTCCGTTGATCCGGAGTTGCCCGGATCTCGGCATCGTCGATCATCGCGTCAACCAGTTCGAGCGGATGGGCCGCCCATAGATCGGCACCGATTTCTTCTGCCAAGCCCTCGGCCCGGTTGAAGACCCCGCCGCCAACTACAATCTGTGTATTGGGACACGCGCCGATCTCATGGAGTGAATCAATCATCTGCCGGATGTCAGGCAGGTCAGCAGGGTTGGAGCAGAACATCAACAAGACATCCGGCTTGGTCTCCTGAACCGTCTGGCGTACTTCATCGAGTGGCACGCCGCCGCCGGCAAAGCGAACCCCGAAGCCGGCCGCCTCAAGCAAGTCCACAGCCATCTGCGCACCAAGCTCAGACCCTTCGCATGTCCCACAACATGCAAAGACCGTGCGCCCTACAGGTTCAGCATTTGACGCTGTGATCAGTGCCCGTGAGGTCTGATCCACCAGCACCCGGAACAACCGTGTCGAGAGGTTGTACGCCAAGGCCGAGATCTGATCCTCGCGGTGGAGTTTGTCGATCATCTCGTAGGTTGGCCAAAATAAATCGGTCAACATTAGTTCAGGCGATACGCCTTCACTGAGTTGCTCATTGACAATGGAACGAGCCAGTGACCGGTTCCCTTCGATCAATGCCTCAAACAAACGCTCGCTTAGTACATGTACACTCATTGGAAACTGTCCCGTCGTTGATTTTCCCTTCCGCACACTTTGGAGTGTGGGGTGGGATTAGTTGTGTTCCTAGGCGACGACGCCGCAGCCCAGACTGAACCTATCGAACGCACACTCACTTTCCCCCAAGCACATCGCCTTCCATCTACCGGTTCGTGCGCACCAACCTGTCTACCGCTCTCCTGCCTCAGAAACACAGTTATTCTGGGACCTTCGCCAATTATGCGTCCGAGAATGTACAAAGAGCACCAAACAGAACCACAGAACTGGGTATTACCCACCAAGCCCAAATACTCAAATAGGGTGTTTGGCTCACACGATTTTTATTGCTTCACGCCGGAATAACACGCACAAATCCCCGAAGTCAACCCCTGCACCTTAATCTCACCAAACCCCGCACCCTCTATACACCCCATCATCTCACCCCGGCTCATAAATGAACTCACCGATCTGGGCAGATATTTGTACGCGCCCGACCGATCCCGCGCGATCCAGGTCGCTGTCCTTGGCATCACCGTCCCGCAATAAAAATCATTGAACCACCGCACCAACGGATTGCTCGGCGTATCAAACTCCAAAATCACCAAACGCCCGCCAGGCTTGAGCACTCGGCAAAACTCCCCTATCGCCAGAGCAGGGTCTTGTACATTGCGTATGCCAAACGCAATCGACACCACATCAAACGATTCATCCTCAAACTGCAAATCCATCGCATCGCCCTGCTGATAACTGATCCGTCCCGCCAATGCGGTCATGAGTTTGCTGCGTTTGTGTTCTGCGATTTCGAGCATCCCCTCGGTAAAGTCCACCCCGACCACCGACTCGGCCTGCGATCCTGTCGCAAATGCTTGTGTCAGGTCCCCTGTGCCGCACGCGACATCCAGAACTTTGTCTCCGTCTTTGACCCCTGCTTTTTTGACCGCAAGTTTCCGCCACGCGACATCCCGCCACATCGAATGCACTCGGTTATTGAGGTCATAGGAGCGGGCGATGGCGTTGAACATCGCTTGGACCTTGGCGGCCTTCTCGTCATTTTCATGCAGCCCACCCAACTCAGCCTCATCCCAAGCAGGAATAGTCTCGTCATTGGCTTGTATTGGTGCTTCAGTCATGGCACAATCAGTGTAGACTCTCAAGCAGAATCACCCCGCCGACCATACGGAGAATACGAATGAATCGCACCTTAAAACTCCTCATCATCATCCCCTTCCTTATCCTCATCGCCCTCCCAACCACCGGCTGCACCGTCAACCCCGCCACCGGCAAACGCTCCTTTACCCTCATGTCCTGGGACAAAGAAAAAGCCCTGGGACTGGCCGCCGCTCCACAAATGACCGAAGCCTTTGGCGGAGCCGTTCCCGATGCCGCCATCGGCGACTATGCCCGCTCCATCGGCGCCAAGCTCGTCACAGGCATCGAAGAAGGCGTCCCCGATCTCGACTGGGAATTCACCGTCCTCAACTCACCGGTCATCAACGCCTTTGCACTCCCAGGCGGCAAAGTCTTCATCTCCAGAGGCCTCGCCATCAAACTCGACAGTGAAGCCGAACTTGCAGGAGTCCTCGGACACGAGATCGGCCATGTCACCGCAAGACACTCCAACCAACAAATGTCCGCCCAGTTCGGGCTCAACTTTGTCATCGGAGCCGTGGCTGTGGGTGTGGGCATGTCAGACCCAGGCTCCGATGTCCGCCGCTACGGACAACTCGGGCTCCCCGCTGTGGCCATGGGCAGTAATCTGTTCCTCTTACGCTTCGGACGCTCCGAAGAACTCGAAGCCGACATGCTGGGCATGCGCTACATGACCCGCGCCGGATACAACCCTCGCGGCCAGCTCGAAGTCATGCAGATTCTCAAAGCCGCAGCCAGCGATGGTAAACGCCCACCCGAATGGCTCTCGACCCACCCGCTCCCCCAATCCCGCATCGACCGCATCAACGAATACCTTGCCAACGAATACGCGGGCACCCAAGACAACCCCAGCTTCGTCACCAACAAAGCCCAATACAAATCAAAGATGCTCGATCGCTTAAACGCACTCCCCCCAGCACCAGAGCCTTCGCAAAACGAACAAGCCATGGCCAATGCGTATCTCAGTGCATCAATCTACTGTCAACAGTGCCGAGAAGCTGTCAACTAGGTCAAACCTGACAACCCACTCTCTTCGGTAGAACGGGCCTCCAGCCCGTTTCTTCTCGTTTCCAAACACAAGAAACGGGCTGGAAGCCCGTTCTACCAAGAATGCTACAACCGCTCCCGAACCCGCCGAGCGATCTCGCGGTAGTTCTCGCGATAAAACCGAGTGTACTCGATCTCCAGCCGAACCTGCCGGCCGGGCTTGCGCCATTCATTGCGAACCGCGCGGTAAGTCGCTTCCGTAAACGGCACCATCACCCCATCAATCTCCGTCTCCGGGAACGCGAAGTACAACCCATCAAGCTCCGCGATTTCTTCGTCACTGAACTGACCAGAAGCCTTCGCCTCACCGAGCGCCTCATACCCCGCCCGGCAGTCATTGGCGATATCAATCCCAAAGCAGCCCATCATCACCTGCACACCCGTCCGCCATCCCGGATTCTGTACATCCGACACAATATCAAACGGGTTGACCTGATCCATAAAGTACGGAAAATACTTCTCGTACATCACCCGGCGTACAGGCATCCGGCGCAGCTCGCTCCACTCCGGGCCCATCGGTTTCCCATCTGCACCAATCGGATTATCAGGATTATCCTTGGCAAACTGCCACAACGCCTGTCCTTCTTCGGTCAAACAGAACCGAACAAACCGGCGAGCAAGTTCAGGGTTCGCCCCGCCATTGATAATCGAAATCGGGTCTGCATCCACATACACGGCCCCCTTGGGTTCCTGATATCCAACCCGATCTCCGCCGCCCGAATCCTTGATTATCTGCGCCTGGCCTCGCCCATAAAAATCAATCGCCAGCCCAGCCGCCGCTTCGCCGTTGGATACATCAATCGGGGGCTTGGTCGATGAGTTTGTAAAGTACCGCGTATTGCCGGACATCCCCCGCAAGATCCGCCAACCCTCGGTCCACCCTTCATTGCCAAGGATCGAATCAAAGGTCGTCGTGATCGACCCCGACTGACGAGGATCCGCAAGCGCGATCCACCCGCCAAGTTCATGCTTCATCAAATCCGCAAACTGCTCCGGCAACGGCAGCTTGAGCCGATCCCGGTACACATCCCGGTTGTACACAATCCCAAACGACGACAACGCCGTCCCGATCCAGTACTGCTCCGGGTCATACAACTCCTGAGGCCCAATCTCGTTGTCCCCAAATATCTCATCAAGCTCGTCTTGCGTAAAATTCATCGGCACCGACTGCGACACCGTCACATTCTGCACCGTCGAATCACTCAGCTTCACCGGCACCGTCGTCCCATCCTTGAGCGCAGAATGGTCATACGAGCCCCCACCAAACATCACATCAAACGCGATCGACCCCGGCTCAAGGATCAGAAAATCACCACCAACTTCATCTGGATCTCTGCCTATGAACTGTCGCTTGATCGCATCGGTAAACATCGCCGACAACTGCTTGCGGATTTCCGAGGTCCCGCCAGGCGTGCGGAAATCAATCACCGCCGGCTGCCCATACTCCCGGTCATGCCAAATAGTAAACGCCCGAGCAAACTCATCGCGAATCTGAGGCACATGAGGCGTCACCACAATCAGCTTCACCGCGCCCTCGGTATGAATATCCCCCCGCTTGACCCCGCTCATCGCAAACGGCACCCCAAGGACAACAAGCAAACACAACGCAATCACAATCTGAGTAGTTCTCATGCCCCAAGTCTACCCCCCAAAGTTGGTTCTGATTCCAATCCCAGCTCTTCCTCCCTCTCCCCTGAGGAGAGGGCTGGGGTGAGGGTCTTTCTTTGCCCTCTCTTCCTCCTACCCCGGGCTTCCGGGGGAGGTGTCGCGCAGCGACGGAGGGGGTCTTTCTTCTCTTTATCCCCTCCGGGTGCCACTACTCGCATTCTTATGCGCAGTAGTGTCTTTGGGGTTGCAGGTGGGCCAAGACACTACTGCGCCGAAGACGGCGAGTAGTGGCACCCACCAACCTACACTCCCTCAATGCCCAAACCCAAACCCCGCAAACACGAATGGAAGGACCAATACACCCTCCTCTGCAATCGCTGCGGCTACATCATTGAAAACCTGTACGCCGACTCAAACTGCCCGGAATGCGGACATCCGATCGAAAAAAGCCTACCAACCAATCGAACAGGAACGCCTTGGCAACTCCATCAGCAATCAATGATCGCTCTGATCAAAACTTGGTTCATGACCATCGGAAAGCCCAGCAAAGTCATCAACACAATGAAGTTCGATCAAGCAAACGGAAAGAGCATGGCCGCTCATACACCGTTCGTAGCCGTGATTCTCGCCTTGCTCGCTCTCGTTCCAATGGCAATAACCGAGGGGATTGGAGGTACCATATTTATAATCCTGGCGGTCGGACTTGTTGGCCTTCTCTATTGGGCAATGGCAGCGATTTACTTTCGCTTATCCGTCATTCGATTGAACCTCGCCGGCAAGAAAAGAAGCTACAAGATTGATGAGCAGATGGCATGGTCAATCATTGGACACGCATCTTCGTTCTGGATACTGATTCCTGCGAGCCATGCCGTCATTCTCTGGATTGCTCTCATTACCTCTCACGCAGAAAAAAGCCACCGGATCGACCCGAACTCGACCCTCAACAATATTCTGGGATACACCGTGATCACCCTCTTTCTAGGCAGCATCCCGACCAGCTTTGTTCTCTCTGAACTCTTTATTTTCAGAGCGTCACGGAGACTCCGCTATATCAACCATTCAGCACGCCCCTTATTCTCATCCGATACCCAGCAACTTCTCACCAAACCATCGCCCGCTGATTCCCCACCCCAAAAGCCCTAGAATCCCCAATATGTAGTTGCTGTTGCTATCGTAGTTCCCGATGATAATGCACTACCTCCTGTTGGGTTTGCATACCATTTAATAGCCGTACCTGTGGATGTTGATAAATTAGCAACCGTTGGTAAATCTATCGAACAAAATGATTGTATCGCGTCTCCTGTTGGTGCGTCTGGATCTGCAACTGTAACTGCTACTGCTAATCTAGTATCAGATTCACAACCTGCAACTGTTTGGGTTGCATAATATGTAGTTGCTGTTGCTATCGTTGTTCCCGATGATAATGCACTACCTCCTGTTGAATTTGTATACCATTTAATAGTGGTACCTGCAGATGTTGATAAATCAGCAACTGTTGGTAAATCTATCGAACA
>JAESRA010000023.1 GCA_016764895.1 Phycisphaerales bacterium
CCCGTCCATGGTGGCCTTCACCGACGGCGGCGAGCGACTGGTCGGCCAGTCTGCCAAGCGCCAGGCCGTCACCAACCCGCTGAAGACCCTCTACTCCGTGAAGCGCCTGATCGGGCGCCGCTTCGACGACCCGATGGTCGCGAAGGAAATGTCGCTGGTCCCGTTCCACATCGTGAAGAACGCCGGTGGCGACGCCTGGGTGGAGGCCAACGGCCAGCAGTACAGCCCGAGCCAGATCTCGGCCTTCATCCTCGGCAAGATGAAGGAGACGGCCGAGTCCTACCTCGGCGAGAAGGTCGAGCAGGCGGTCATCACCGTCCCGGCCTACTTCAACGACGCCCAACGCCAAGCCACCAAAGACGCCGGTGAAATCGCAGGACTCACCGTCAAACGCATCATCAACGAACCCACCGCAGCAGCACTGGCCTACGGACTCGAAAAGAAAGCCAACAAGAAAATCGCGGTCTTCGATCTCGGCGGCGGCACCTTCGATGTCTCCATCATGGAAATCGGCGACGATGGCGATGGCGGCTCAGTCTTTGAAGTCCTCTCCACCAACGGCGACACCCACCTGGGCGGCGACGACTGGGATCAACGCTTGATCGATTTCTTGGCCGAAGAGTTCCGCAAAAAAGAAGGCGTTGATCTCAAGAGTGATCCGATGGCCATGCAGCGGCTCAAAGAGTCCGCAGAAAAAGCCAAGATCGAACTGTCTGGCTCACAAGAAGCCACCATCAACCTGCCGTTTATTACCGCAACTGATGCGGGTCCAAAGCACTTGCAAGAAACCCTCTCGCGTGCCAAGTTTGAAACCTTGTGCAGCGACCTGTTTGATCGCCTGATCGCTCCATGCAAGAACGCACTCAAGGATGCCAAGATCGACATCAGCAAAATTGATGAAGTGGTCTTGGTCGGTGGTTCAAGCCGGATGCCAAAGGTCCAAGAGATCGCCAAAGAAATCTTCGGCAAGGACCCCTCCAAATCCGTCAACCCTGACGAAGTCGTCGCACTTGGTGCTGCGGTTCAGGGCGGAGTTATGAGCGGCTCTGTCAAGGATGTACTCCTCCTGGATGTGACCCCGCTGTCACTCGGTGTCGAAACCATGGGCGGCGTGATGACCAAACTCATCGAACGCAATACCACTATTCCAACGACCAAAACCGAGACATTCTCAACCGCTGCTGACAACCAGCCCTCGGTGCAGATCCATGTTCTCCAAGGCGAACGCGAGTTTGCCAAGGACAACCGGACGCTCGGAATGTTTGAGCTTGCCGATATTCCACCGGCCGCGCGTGGTACGCCTCAGATCGAGGTCGCTTTCAAGATCGACGCCAACGGCATCCTCGAAGTCTCGGCGACCGACAAGGGCACCAGCAAGAAGGCCGACATCAGGATCGAGGGTTCGGGCGGATTGTCCGACGACGAGATCACCAAGATGAAGGCCGACGCCGAGGCACACGCCGACGAAGACAAGAAGCGCCGTGAACTCGTCGATCTCAAGAATCGCGCCGATGCGATGGTCGCCCAAACCCGCAAATCGCTCGAAGAACATGGCGACAAAGTCAGCGGCGAGATCCGCTCCAAGATCGAAACCGCTGCCTCAGCACTCGAAGACAAGATCAAAGACGAGCACATCACCAAAGAAGCCCTCGAGCCCGCACTCAAGGAACTCGAAGACGCTTCGATGGAACTCGGCAAGGTCATCTACGAGCAGGCCGCCGCTGATGCTCAGAACACGACCCCCGCCGAAGACGGCGCAGAGGTCGAAGGCGATGTCATCGACGCGGACTTCGAAGTGAACGAAGACGACAAGTAATCGCCTGATCAACTGAACTTTCGAGCCCGTCCCATCTGGGGCGGGTTTTTTATGTCCAAAGGGTGCCACTACTCGCCGTCTTCGGCGCAGTAGTGTCTTATGAAAGTGGAAGACACCCTCAAAATAGAAAACACTACTGCGCATAAGAATGCGAGTAGTGGCACCCACTACCGCTCGCAGACCTACGGCCTTGGAAGTTCTAGCCCGTCACAAGTCCACAGCAGCGACAACGACACCCGGCTGCGTGGGGGAAGCGCCGTCACCACCACAAATCGGGCAATCTTCCGCCCGCTCCAAATACCGATCGCCGACAGTATGAACAGCACCGCCAAATACATCGGCCCGATCACTGGCCCGTACAAGTTCTGGGTGAGGCTTGACGCGTAGGTCGTCCCAGATCCCGGGATACTAATTCCTAAATGGATCAGCATCGCCAGGACACAGGCAACCAGAGGCACAATCAACGCCCGCCTCCGGCTCCCTCCAAGCAGCACAATACTCCAAAAAATCCCGAAGAACACCGCGACGATGGTCCCCGGGATCAGCATGACGAGGTACTCTTTATCGATATTCTTGCGCAGCCCGCCGCTGGATTTGATCGTCTCGTCGAGATGGTTCTCGATCCATTGGGAGTCCAGTCGTGTCCAGCGGTACCGTCCGGGTGTTGTTGTCGTAGTCGTGGTTGCCGTTGAGACGACTACGCCGTTGACGGTTGTCACCCCGTTGCTGGTGACAATGGTGGTCCCGGCAGGGAATCCGGGGATGGTTGTTGAGGTTGTGGTTGCTGGGTTCGAGACTTGATTGACCGCTTGCTGAATCGCCTCCTGCTCCTGAACCCAGATAGAGTTGGCTTCGCCGATGATGTCGCTCATTTTCTGACCCGCGAGGTTGCTCGCCCCCTGAGCCATTCCCATCAAGGACATCGTGTTGCCAATGAACAACCCCAGCAGGACCACCACCCACACGCCAGCGATGAGTGCTTTAAACCGGTTCACCCAGTGCGTCATCACCGGATAGGTCTGCAGAGCGGCGACTGTCCCGCACTCCGGGCACCGCGCAATGGCCAGCCCGTAGTGCGGTTCTTTGGTGACCGGCTGGGCGTAGAGGTTGAACCCACACCCGATGCACGCGCGATCCGCGCGAATCTCGCCGGATAACACTGGCTTGGTCTCTGTCGTATCGTCAGTCATGGATCGTTCTCTGCTTTCTTCGTTTGCCGAGGAGTCGGCGGAATCGGCGTGCCGGGCCTCGTTCAATTATGCCCCTGAGCAGGTATGCCGGGACGAGCCCGAGCAGCGATACTCCCGAGAGGAACCCATAGCGTTGGAATCGTCCGATCATCTCGCTTGCTTTGGGGAGCGTGTGTTGCTGCTGGAAATCGGCGATGTTGGCGATCTGGATTCCGATCCAGTTGATCGTGTAGTCGCTGGTAAAGAGCACGAGTGTCAGTCCCAGCAGAATCACGATGGCGTATATCCGTGGCTGGTGGCTCATCAGAAGCACCGCCACCATCATCACGATTGCACTCCCCACCAGCACGCCCATGCCGAAGATCGTCGTCCATGGATCGCCGTCCCTGAACGGGTACATCAGATCAAAGCGTCCAAACGGGGTATAGATGTCGCCCGCTGCGGAGATCAGCAGCGTCATCACTCCGGCGAGCAGGGCCATCAAAAAAACCTTGGCGATCACCATTCTGAGCGATTGGTGGAACCTGCGGAATCCTCGCCAGAACTCGATGTCTGGATGCCGCGTCCGCACGCTTGCCGTCTGGCACGACGGGCAAACCACCACCGCCAGCCCGTAATGCGGGTCTGGGACTGCCCGGACCTTGGCCAGTTCTGTCAAACAGGATGGGCAGATGTGAGATATGGGCACGCTAAACCCATTGTACGGGGTTTGGGACGATCAGTTGCATTCGCGCCTCGTCTTGACATTCCCTCGGATCGCCCCTTTGCTCTGTGTCCCGGTGGGGACCGGGCTCATTCTCACGCACATTGCACAAGGATTTCAGTCATGAATCTCATTACTCATCGTTTCGGTGCCCTGGCCATCGCCCTTACATTCATCACCGGCTCAGCCGCTCTGGCGAGCGACCGCAGCAGTTCTAGAGAAAACGCAATGGCCCGTGTTGAAGTCGCCCAACACGCTCTCCAAGTTGCTCAAATGGAACTCGCCGCAGCCCAAGCCGAGGCGAGCCAATACACCCAGAATGATTCCAGTTCCGCCACAAGCACGAGTCAATCCCAGCCAACCAAAGCTGATGGCAAAGAGGCATCCGAAGCCGCTCAGGACTTGGCGTGGAATGAAGGTTGGAAGTACAGCTTCAGTGCGGGGATCTCCGGCGCCTCTGGCAACAACGAGAACTTCTCAGGCCGAGTGTTGCTTGGCGGCGAACGGTTTACCGAGGCCATGGAAACCAAAATCCGTGCCTCATACCTCTACTCAACCTCCGAAGGCCAACGCTCTGCATCACGCGGCGAACTCAACATCCAAAACGACTGGCTCCTCGAAGGCCCATGGCGGTACTTCGCCCAAGGCAAGTACGAATACGAAGAGTTCCAAGCATGGCAGCACCGTCTCAGCGGCGCGGTGGGTGCCGGATACGAGTTCATCAACAACGACAAGACCACCCTCATCGGGCGTATTGGTCTTGGTGGTTCTTATGAGTTCGGCTCCAATGCCGACGAGAAGTTCGTCCCCGAAGGACTCCTCGGGCTCGACTGGTCCCACAAACTCTCAACCAACACCACCCTCGTAGCGACCTCGACCTACTACCCAAGCTTTGACGATTTTGGCGAGTTCCGCCTCAACTCTGGCGCGGGCATCGAGATTGTCCTTGATGCTGAGACCGGGATGACCATGAACGCCGGCATCGAACACCGCCACGATTCAACCCCCGGCATCGGGATCAGGCCAAACGATGTAGATTACTACATGGGCATCGGCTGGAAGTTCTAACCCCCCCCAAAGTAAAGATCACGGCAAAGTCATCCGCTGTAGATCGGGTGCCCCGACTCGCATTCTGATGCGCAGTCGGGTCTTTCGATTGCCTGGAATTGCCAGATCCCGACTGCGCTCAAAAGCAGCGAGTCGGGGCACCCGGCCTGTTTCATAGAAATTACTCGCTTTTTGTTCCTTTGCCGCAATAAAATAGAACAAAGTGGGCGATTCCCACTATTTTACTTGAACCACTCCTTGAAATATGGGATAGTACAAGTATGAGCAGAACAACATCAACAACCAAGATTGCAGATTCCAAAGGCCGGATTACTCTCGGCCCGGCATTTGCCAATAAGACGGTACTCATCGAGAAACAAGATGACGGGGTGCGGGTACGCATTGGACGGTTCATTCCTGAAAATGAAACCTGGCTTTATGAGAATGAAGCGGCACTCAAATCCGTTCGACAGGGCTTGAAGCAAGCCCAAGATCGCAAGTTTGCACAACAGCCAGACCTCGATGCAGCCAAGGAACTTTCCGATCGGATTCAGGACAACTGATGCCCTTTGAATCTCAATGGACACCAGAAGCAGCGAAGGTTTACACAAACTTGCAGAATGCAGCTCTTGTTGCACATGAAAATCGCAACAAATCAAAGAAAAAGAAATCTACAAAAGCCGAGGGGCTCTTAAACAGGTTGAAAAATCAATCCGGTTTTTGCTCGAGAATCCAAAGCATCCAAGCCTCAATACCCATGAGTATGATTCGATCGTAAACCCATTTGATAAAAACAGCAAAGTGTTTGAAGCGTATGCCCAAAATAGAACGCCCGGTGCGTATCGAGTTTTTTGGTGCTACGGACCAAGCAAAGGCCAAATCACCATCATTGCTATTACGCCACACCCATAGCAAAGTCGTACAAGTTCAACTACCAACTGACCAAGCGTTCCCATCGCGCTCAACCCGCCGATACAATGTGTCCCGTTCGACCGCTTCGTACCCCGCTTCGTTGATCGCGGCGATCAGGTCGCGCTCGGTGGTCTCTTGGTGCGTGCCATCCCCCACCGCCTTCGTAATATCGTACCACACCACCGTCCCATCAATATCGTCGGCCCCCGATTCGAGCATCACCTGTGCCATCGACAATGATTGCATGATCCAGAACGCCTTGACATGCGGGAAGTTGTCGAGCATCAATCGCGTAATGGCGATGGTCCGCAGGTTCTCAACTCCTGCCGGGCCGCTGAGGTGTTCGAGTTCCGATCCATCAGGAAAGAACGGCAGCGGCGTAATCGTTTGGTAATACCCACCCAACCGAGAATCCTTTCTGGGTGCCATGCTGGTGGGCTTTGGGGGGGCCACCTGCATGTCTTCGGGATCCCCAAGACCCGAAGGAGCGGAAGACCGCTCCGACGGGGCACCCTGTACATATGGACTCGGTAGCAAAACCCCCTCACCTGAAAGCGTAATCACCGGTGCGGTGATCTCAGCGGACTCCGCTATGCCGTCCGCAATGTACCCATCGGCATCACCCTCATACCCCAACCGGTGCAACGCCTGATCTTGCGACCTTCGCAGAATCTCCATGTGGCGCAGTCGTTCTTGGCGTTTGTCGACATGCCCGTAGAGCATGGTGCAGTTGGTGTTGAGTCCGAGTTCGTGGGCGACTAGATGCACATCGAGCCATTCGTGGGCGCCGATCTTCGTTTTGAACGCTTCTTTGTGGACTCGATCATCGAAGACCTCCGCCCCGCCGCCGGGGAGTGATCCGAGCCCGGCTTCTTTGAATCGTTCAAGCACCCAGCGCACGCCGGACTTGATGTCGTCCTTCTTGTACACCTTGGCGATGCGCGCCAGGTGGACAAGTTCGACGGCTGTGAACGCTTTGAGATGAACATTGGGCGCGACCTCCGAAAGTGCTTTGAGCATGTCGGTGTAATACTCAAACGGCAGGTACGGATTAAGCCCACCGACAATGTGC
>JAESRA010000232.1 GCA_016764895.1 Phycisphaerales bacterium
AAGCGCCGATGGGAAAGCCATCGAAGCCGTCCAATACCTCGAAGGCCAAACCCTCGCCACGCTCCTGAGCGCAGAAAAACGAGCCACCGAATACGCCCTCTTGGATTCGGTCCGCCCAAACCTGACCATCAAGTTCCCAAAGGTCGACGCCCACCACATCGGCGAGTTCATTGTTCTGTGGCAGATCGCCACCAGTTATGCAGGCCACATGCTCAACATCGACCCCTACGAGCAACCCGCCGTCGAAACGGGCAAGAAGGCCACCTTCGGCCTCATGGGCCGCGAGGGATACAGCGAATGGCTAACAAAGGTCAACGACGCGTTAGGTCAAACCGAACACACTATTTAATAACACTGCAGCACGCCCCAGCACTTTGAAAACTCATGCGATTTGAGGTCTTGTTCTCGCATCCAAAAATAGAGCTTGCCACAATCCCCCCACATCCAATCGGGGCCATTGCTGTCAGTATCGAGTTGTAGCAATAACTTCCAATCCTGAACGCCGGGGAGCAAAGATTTAATTCTTGCCTGCTCGGAATCTGATTGAGTATCGCCAAGATATATCCCATTGCTAACGAGTTGGCACTCCCAATCCATTTCTCCCTGCACTTGATCAGCAACCCCAAACATCTGATGGTTCCCTTCCTCATCAAGCAACTCCTCATCTATGAATTTTTCATAGCGATTCCACAACTCATCTGCTTCAACTGCTCCGATCTCCGCATCGACACTCTCCATCATGCTTTCAATTATGTAAAAGTTGTAATTGCAATCTTCAACGACCTGTACTGCACATTCATTAAATGGGCCCCAGGGGTATTGGGGATCTTCATCCAAATCTCCAATGTGGAACTCAGGAAAATCACGATTCGACAAACTGGCATTCGGCAAGTCAACAAAATGGATCTGCCACGCACCCGCATCTTTGGGATCGAAACCCCAAGGGCCAGCGGAACAATCATACCAAAAACTAAGCAGTCCGCTCGCTGGCAATCCCTTGCTCTCTCGAGTCAAAGCAGGGATGTCGTTCATATTGAACTGGGCAAGAAAAAACAACTGCCTCCCCCCTTTCACGGGCCATACAAAATCATCCGAGAGGTCAGGGCATCCGCCGAATTTTGATACCCCACACGCAAGCGGCTCGCCAGAGGGCTCAGACGGCACAAGGCGTAAACAATGCTCCGCAGTCGCCGAAACCCCTTCAACAAAACGCTCAAACCCAGCTTCTACAAACTTGCTTTTCATTTCATCAAGATTCATTTTCTGCTCCTAATCAGTTCAATACACTTCAACAATCCAAGCCCCCCCCAACACCCAGCTCGGATCCCCCCCAACCTCACCATCATACATCGCCAACGCCTGCCCCGGCGTCACCGCACGCTGCGGCGAATCAAACTCCACCTCAATCCCCCCACGCCGACCAGACACGCCACCATCTTCCACTTCAATAATACGAACCTTCGCCGGCACCGGAGCCATGTTGTACCGATGCTGCACAAGCACCCGCCGCCAGCCCGCAAACAACGCCTCATCCACAAGCAGATTCAATTCATTGGCCACACACCGCGACGACATCAACGCCTCGCCATCGCCGACGGTAATCGTGTTGCCCTTCGGATCTTTGCCCGTCACATAGATCGGGTATCCCTTGGCAACCCCGACCCCTCGGCGTTGTCCGATCGTAAACTTGTGCTGCCCGCCATGCTCGCCCACAACCTCGCCCGATTCATCAAGAATCTTCCCATTGACCCGCAGTTCAGGCCGCCGCCGTTCCACCAGCCCCGCATAATCATTATCAGGCACAAAGCAAATCTCCTGCGAGTCCGGCTTATCAAACACCGGCAAATCATACTTCTCGGCAATCGCCCGAACCTCTTGCTTGGTCGCAAACTCCCCAATCGGCAGCATCATCTCACTGAGCCGCAACTTCGACGCGCCAAACAATACATAACTCTGATCCTTCGCGTCGTCTAAACCCCGCAAAAGCCGGGGCTCCCCCCCAAACTCCCCACTGCGATCAATCCTCGCATAATGCCCGGATGCAATATACTCGGCCCCAATCTGCCCCGCATACTCATGCAACTTCCCAAACTTGAGCCAGTCATTGCACCGCACACACGGGTTCGGCGTCCGCCCCTTGGCGTACTCATCCACAAAGTAATCAATGATCCGCCCAAAGTCCTCTTTGAAGTTCAGCACATACAGCGGGATATTCAGAGCCGCCGCCACTTGCCGGGCGTCATGGGCGTCCCCGACCGAGCAACACCCCTGATGCCCAATTTTGACCTTCGTCGGATCACACGAAACTCCTGCTGTATCAAAGGGTTGCAACTCATCGAGCGTCTCGCCAGGCGATCCAAGCCGCATAAAGCACCCAACGACCTCAAAACCTTGCTGAACAAGAATCGCCGCCGCTGCGGACGAATCGACCCCACCAGACATGGCGACGAGGACTTTGCTACCAGGTTTGGGGGTCAAATGAGTCATCAAACGATTCTATCTCCATATTTCATCAAAGTTTACACCACTCCGGGTGCCACTACTCGCCGTCTTCGGCGCAGTAGTGTCTTCGTTGACGGGTGGCCCGACGGAGGATTCTTATCCTCCTTCGGGGTCGGGCGTGGTAGGTACTCAACCCGAAGGAGCCGAAGACGGCTCCGTCGGGCCACCCACTCCAATATCACCCCCTGTTTGGGGGGTTTGGGGGGTTTGGGGGCGTGTAATACGGATCACCGGAGGTATCTGGAGGGTCTCGCCGATCCTGGTCATCTATCTGCACCCGGATCTGATCCAACATCTTATACAGCCGATTCCGATCCTCCTTCGACAACTGCTCGGCCATCGCCAGCATCCCCTCAATCGTCAACTGCTTCTTCACATTCGACCCATCAGGCATCCGCCGAATCGCCGATCCCGGCTTATCAGACAAAAACTCCGGATTCTGATCAATCATCTCCGCCATCTTCCGCAGCATCGAACTCGCCGTCTGCGCCCCCACCCCATGCCCAATCCGCACCCGCACCGGCGCAATGCCAGATTCCGAATCAGGCCGATTGATAATCGTCCCCGAAATCACATGTCCATCCCCATCAGCCGACGGATCATCCTCCCGATCAATCGCCGAGGCATTGAGCCCCGAAAAATACGCAGCCAGATTCGAAGGATCATGCGTCAGTGGTATTTGCTCATCATTCATCATCCCAAAGTATATCCACCCCCGATCCCGCTTCCCTAGTGGCTAGTGGCTCATGGCCAGTCCCTTCTTCCAACTCTGGCACACCATTCGCGTAAGTCATGCAACAGAAGGAATCCGAACATGCTGCGATGGATTATCACCCTCATTACTTGCGCAACACTCAGCGCGACACCTGCGCTTGCAGGCAAAACACTGCGCGATGTCTCCAGAGTCAAAGGCCAAGGCGCCTCCATGATCCAAGGACTAGGACTCGTCGTCGGTCTCAACGGCACCGGAGACAAAGGCACCGAACTCGCCATGGCACGACCCCTCGCCGCAGCACTCACCAACATGGGCAACCCCGTCTCCATCGACGAACTGGTAAGCTCAAAATCCGCCGCCCTCGTCCTGATCACCTGCCACATCCCACGAAACGGCGCCAAAATCGACGACGAGTTCGAAATCACCATCTCCGTCATCAACTCCGCACAATCACTCAAAGGCGGAATCCTCCTCATGTCACCACTCACCCCAAGACCAGGATCACCCGTCTACGCCTTCGCCAACGGCCGACTCGTCATCCCAGAAGAAGATAACCCCACCGTCGCAACCATCGGCAAAGGCGCACAAATGGTCCGCGACATCAACACCATGCCCAGCATCGCAGGCTCCTTCGATCTCATCATCGACTCACCAATCTCAGGCTGGGGCGCAGCCTCCTCGATCGCCTCGGAAATAGACCAAAACTACCGCCTCTCCTCAGACCGACTCGGTAATCCACTCGCACGCGTCATCGACCCACGCACCATCCGAGTCACCGTCCCAGAAAACGAACGCTCAGACCCAGGCTCCTTCTTCGGACACATCATGGAAACCGACATCTCCGGCGCCCTCCGAAAACTCCCAGCACAAGTCATCTGCGACACACGCGCAGGCATCATCGTCATGACCGGAGATGTCGAAGTCTCCCCCACCATCATCACACACAAAGACCTCACCATCACCACACTAGTCGACCCCCTCGCCCAACCCCTGCAATCCGATTCTGACTTCGCCGCCCTCCAAACCAAAAACGGCATAAACAACGACTCAACCACCGCAAAACTCCAAGACCTCATCGCCGCATTCGACCAACTAGATGTCCCACCAATAGAACAAATACAAATCCTCCAACTCATCCACAAAGCCGGAAAACTCCACGCCCGCCTCATCGTAGACGGCGTCGGCTAACCCCCCCCCAAAAAGTAAATATCCCCCCAATCCCCCCAAAGTAAAGATCACGCGAAACTACGCAACCAGCAGCACAACAAGCAAAACAACAAGCAAAACAACAAGCAAAACGGAACACACACCATGAGCTCAATCAACACATCAAACTCCATCGGAATCCAATCAGTCATCGCTGCTGGAAAGCGCGCAACTGACCCCAACGCCAACCCCCTTCAACCCGGTCCAAACAACCCAAACGGCATCCGCGCTGCAAACGACTCAGTCAACACCGAAGGCAAAACCCCATCAGACCCCGACGGCCTACTCCGTGGACCAGCCGACGGAAACGCAGTCCGCACAAACACAACGCTCACCCCGCAAGAAGCCACAGCCCTCAACACCGCACAAAAACTCATCGCCACTACACTCATCAAACCAATCCTCGCCGAAGCCCGCGCCGCCAGAGATGCACCCGCACCATGGGGACAAACCCAAGCAGAAAAACAATTCGGAGGCCTCCTCGACAACCGCATCGCAGACGACATCTCCAAAGCCGCAAACTTCCCCATCGCCCAACGCATCGCCGATCAAATACTCAAAAACTCACCCAATGTTGACACCCAACCCCACGCAAAACCAGGCCTCCCAGTAACCTACACCCCAGTGGACATCTTTGGATGATCAATCTCCCCCTTCCCAACCAAATCCCATCACCGACTGATGCCGACCAAACCGCCACGGTCAACGGCATCCAGATCGGTACCCTCGACGCACTCCTAGCCGACCTCCACAGCGAGCACGAGAATCTCCTAAAGCTCGCCGAACTCCAGCGCGATGCCATCATCCGCGCCGATACCAAAGACCTCAGCCAAGTCGTCAAACAAACCGCCGAAACCCTCGGCCGCATCGCCAGCATCGAACAAAGCCGCCAGCAAATTATCAAACTCCCCGACGGCACCATCCCAACCGTAGACCAAATCACCGCCCAACTCAGAGACCAAAACCAAGGCCAACTCGCAGACACACTCACACATCGCTCCCGTTCACTCCGCAAACTCATGCACCGCGTCAACCAAGAACACAAAGCCGTCCGCGATGCTTCACTCCAACTCAGCAATCACATGAACGGCCTAATCAAACAAGTCAGCGCAAAACTCTCCCACACCGGAACCTATGGCCGCCGCGGAGCAGTAGACCCAAGCCACACCCAAGTCATTTCAAGCCTCGACACCGTTCAATAAAGGAAGGAGCCAACCATGAGTCTATTATCCGCACTCTACATCGCCAACTCGGCTCTTACCACCGCTCAAATCGGTCTGCAAGTCACGAGTCAGAACCTCGCAAACGCCGCGACCCCAGGCTACACACGCCAAGTCGCCCTCATGTCAGCTATCAGAGGCCGAAGCAATGATCCATTCATGATCGGATCAGGCGTAGGCATCAGCGAAGTCCGCCGCCAGATCGACACCGCCCTCCAAAGCCGCCTCTGGAACGCCAACTCCGCAGAGTTTGGCAACGCCCAACAACTCAATGTCTACAACCAACTCGAAGCCCTCCTCAATGAAGGCACCGATTTTGATCTCTCCTCAGAACTCTCCTCATTCTTCAACTCATGGTCCGAAGCCACAACACTCCTCGATTCCTCAGCCACCGTAGCCAACCAAGGCCGCGCCCTCTCCTCCTACATCCAAAATATCCGCCGAGGCCTCGTCGATCAACGCGAACAAATCGAAAACCAAATCGACTCCCAAACAACCCAAGCCAACGCACTCTTCTCCGAAATCGCCCAAATCAACGCAACAATCTCCAGCAGCGAAAATGGACAAGCCCAATCCAGCCCCCTACGCGATCGCCGTGATCAAATCGTCACCGAACTCGCCCAACTCATGGAAATCACCGCAGTCGAAACAAACCAAGGCGGGCTCGACATCTTCGTCGGATCAACCCCCATCGTCCAAGGAAACTTCTCAAGAGGTGTCCAAATCGACCGCAGAACCATAGGCGATACCGTCAGTGTCACCGTCAACACCGCCGACAACAACGACACCCTCACCGTCACCACCGGATCCATCGGCGGCCTCCTCAACTCCCGCGACGGCGCCATCGACCAAACCATCTCAAAGCTCGACGACATCGCCGCCAGCCTCATCTTTGAAGTCAACAAAATCCATTCCACAGGCATCAACGAAGAATGGCTCACCACCGCCATGGGATCACTCCAAATCAGCACAGCAAATCAATCACTCCCCCTCAACGATCCAGCAAACAACAACCTCGCAGACCTCCCCTACGCCCCCACAAACGGCGGCTTCTTCGTCAACATCCAAAACGACAACACCGGAACATCCGACCAAATCTGGGTCCCCGTAGACCTCGATGGCCTCGACACACTCGGCGCCGCAAGCGTCGCCGATGACACCAGCGCCGAAGACATCCGCGCAGCCATCGACGCAATCCCAGGCCTCAACGCATCCTTCGACCCCTCAGGACGACTCGAAATCAACGCCAACACCGGCTTCACCTTCTCCTTCTCAGAAGACTCCTCCGGAGCACTCGCAACCCTCGGCGTCAACACCTACTTCGAAGGCACCAACGCAGCAAACATCGCCGTCCGCGACGATCTCACCGTCATGCTCGGACGACTAGCCCCCGACGGCTCATTCAGCGCAAACGGAAACGCACTCCTCCTAGGAGAACTCGGCACCCAATCCATCGACACCCTCAACGGACAAAGCATCGAACAATTCTGGCGCATCCAAACCCAAGATGTCGCCGTCATGACAAGTTCAGCACGAACCCGAGCAGATTCCGCTTTCCTTGTACGCCAAAGCCTCGACAGCCAACGCGCCTCAGTCTCAGGAGTCAGCATCGACGAAGAATCAATCAACCTCCTCACCTACCAACGCCAATACCAAGGCGCCGCACAAGTCATCACCGCAGCCCAGGAGATGTTCGATACCCTGCTCTCACTCGTCTAATCCACGACCAAGCATCACCGGAAAGTACACATGTCAAGCTTCCCAACCTCATACTCCCGTGCCCCCTCGCTCATGTTCACCATGCAGAGCCTCAGCAACATCAACGCGACCAATGTCGCCATCGGCCGTCTCTCCAACCAACTCGCCACAGGCCTCGACATCCTCCGCCCCTCAGATGACCCCGTCCGCAGCGCATCAATCTCAACACTCGATTCACGCATCGAATACACCGCCCAACTCCTCAAAAATCTCAACTTCGCAGACAGTTCCATAAGCACCCTCGATCAAATCCTCGCAGACACCAAAAACCTCATCGACGAAGCCTCCAGCATCGCTTCCTCACAAATCAACTCAGACCCAGAAACCCGCCAAAGCCAAGCCGTCATCATCGATTCACTCATCGACTCGCTCTTCTCACTCTCAAACCAAGAATCAATGCTCGGCTATGTCTTCGGCGGATCAGCACCAGGACGCCAACCAATGATCTACGACCGCGGCGCCTACCGCTTCGTCGGAGAACTCGGAGGCCTCACCGCCGCACTCGGCACCGCCTCCAATGTACCCCTCACCCTCGACATCGGAAGCACTATCGGAGAACTCTCAAGCCGCATGGATGGCATCGTAAATCTCAACCCAGGACTCACACCAGACACCCTCCTAAGCGACCTCAACGGCGCAAACGGCAACGGCGTTCACACCGGAACCATCGAATTCAGCTTCAACGGAGGCCAAGTCGTCCAAGTCGATCTCACAGGATCAATCACCGTCGGTAATGTCCTCGACAAACTCAACGCCGCAGTCCAACAATACGAAACAGATCAAGCCGTCACCGTCCTAGGGCCAAACGCATTCTCAATCAGCGGCGGCTCAATCAGCGCAGACATCCCCGCAGGCTCCCTCGCCTTCACCGATCTGGCAGGCGCGTCGATCGCCTCGGACCTCGGACTCACCAACAACGCCGCAGTACCCTTCTCCGCCGCAAATCCAAACGGACAAGACCTGGCAGCCAATCTCACATGGACCTCCACAGTCGCATCCATGGCAGGACTCGGAGGCGCACCCCTAGGCTCAATCCAACTCGCCAACAACGGAGCCACCTACAACATCGATCTCTCAGGCGCAGAAACCCTCGCAGACATCAAAAGTGCCATCGAATCAGGAAACACCGGCGTACGCGTCATGATCTCAGATGACAAACAATCAATCAACATCGTCACCGAAGTCGCAGGCACACAAATCCACGCCATGTCCATCTCAGAAGTCGTCGGAGGCGGAGGCACCGCAGAACTCCTCGGCATCAGAACACTCTCATCAAACACCAGAATCGAAAATTTCAACAGCGGCGACGGCGTAGAAGTCATCTCAGGACGCACCGACCCACTCACCGGACTCATAGACCCCGCCCTCAACACCGACTTCGAAATCAAACTCGGCGACGGATTCGTCATCAGCATCGACCTGAGCAACACAGACATCATAAGCGTCGGCACACTCATCACCGCAATCAACACCCAAGCCGATGCGCAACTCACTGCCGCATCAAGACCTACATCAGATTTCACCGCCAACATGGGCTCCATCGTCAACGGCATCGAATTCAACCAACCCGCCTCAATCGCCTCAGGGGGAGCAATCGGCATCCGCCCGCTCAACAACTCCCAAGCCGCCGAACAACTCGGACTCATGGACGGAAAATCCGGCGGATCAAATGTCCTCTTCCGCTCAGAAGACCGCGCCACCATCCGCGTCAACAACCTTTTCTCCAATCTTCTGGACCTTTCAGAAGCACTCAAAGCCAACGACACCTTTGGCATCGAAATTGCGACAAAGAGACTCGGATTGAGCCAAGATAATGTGACCCTGGCAAGATCCACCGTCGGAGGCTACGCCCAACGGATCGGCGACGAAACCCGTCGTCAAGAAGATCGGATCGTCTTCGATCAAGCGGTCAGATCACAACTCCGAGACCTGGACTACGCGTCCGCTTCTACGGAGTTCTCGCAACTGCAACTACAGTTGCAAGCAGGACTTACCGTTGCGTCACAGACGCAACAACTCACCCTGCTCGACTTCCTCGGATAACCGAGAAGTCACACACGCCCGACCCGGTGAAAGCCGGGAACGGAAATTGGATCGAGAACCCCCCCACAGTCGGTCGTGAGGGGTGCTCAAGACAGGATGTCGCCCGGTATGGATACCGGCGTCGATCCGAACTAGTCCTGACCGACAATCGGAGCGCACACAATGGAAGTGCGAACGACAAGATTTGGTGTAATCGATATCGCGGAGGACCGCGTGATTACCTTCCCCGGAGGTCTCCTAGGCTTCGGCGACAGAAATCGCTTCTGTCTGCTGCAACCAGGTGACGACGCCTGTTTCTTCTGGCTCCAGTGCCTGCAAGACCCAAACCTCGCGTTTGTGGTCACAGACCCCACCTTCTTCAAACAAGATTATTCAGTCCCCATCCGCCCAGAGCAGATGGAAGGACTCAATATCAAAAAACTCGAAGACGCACAGGTCTTTGTCATCGTAAACAAAATCGATGACCAGCTCACCGGAAACTTCCGAGGCCCGTTGATCATCAACACCATGGAAAAACTCGGAGAACAGATCGTACTCTCAGACAAAAAGTGGACCACAAGGCACCCGCTCATGCGAGTCGCCGAGAACGCCACACAAACCGCGTAGCCTTAAAAACTACGCACGGGGCAGACCAATCACACCACCCAGGCACACAGTGCCATCGTGATCAATATGCCAACACAATCCGTGCAAACACCAGTTCGCCCGGTATCAAAAAGACTCTTCCACTCAATGCATCTGCATCGAGATGGATTCGTGTGCAAGGAGTTGACGCATGCTTGTGCTCTCAAGGCAGCGCGACGAGACCAT
>JAESRA010000024.1 GCA_016764895.1 Phycisphaerales bacterium
CCCAAAGTGCTTGATAGGGATGGTTTTTGTGGGTTCTTGGGGATGGCTTTGGAGAGGTCTTTGGGACGGGCTTGAACGGGTCATGGAGTTGTGGCCCCCCTATGATGGTCGGTCCTGTTTGGTCGCTGATCCGGCGGGAGATTGATTGAGAATGACCTGCCACCCCTGAGAGGGTTTCCACTATGTCGATTGTGATTGCTTCTGTCCCCACGATGACCCTAGCGGCTGATGCCTATATGCTGATGTCGATCTGGAAGCCGATCGTGTTGTTTGTGCCGTTTGTTGCTTGGGCGTGGATGATCTCGACGCATCTTGATAAGCATGCCCAGCGGTTTTTTCTTGGACAAGAGAAATGGAACGCGATCCATCTTGGGTTCGGTGTTGCTGCTTTGGCGATTGTTATACTGCTGCCTGTGGGCGGGATCGCGGGATTCGGAGCGGCACTGTTCACGGTAATCATCCTGCTTGGACTCGATATTCTGATCTTTGTATCGGTGACCAATAAGGATGAACGGGTACCCAAGTCGCAGCATCTGAGCATCAGCGTCAAGGATATGTCCGAGACACGGGATGCCAAGAAGGCGGCCAAGCTGATCGGGGACTCGGAACTCATGATTGTGGGTGCCAATAAGATGACTGTTCAGCCGCCACCCAAGGACACGCCTGAGTTGGGTATTCGGATCGCTGCGGAACAGATTGTGGTGAAGGGGTACAAAGCCCATGCGAGCCAGATCGATATTCTGCCTGCAAACGAGAGTACATACGCGGCTTCTTTCCTAGTCGATGGTGTCCGGCAGGCGGGCGACCCGATCGCGGCGGCCGATGCGGTTCAGATGATTAATTTCTGGAAGAAATCAGCCGGGCTCGATACGAGCGACCGGAGGCGGAAGCTTTCGGGCGAGGTATCGATCTCTGGTGATGCGATCAGCAATGCCACACTGAAACTCAATACATCTGGGTCCAAGAGCGGGATGCGTTTATCGCTTGTGTTTAACCCTGCCGAAGCGGTCCGCCGGTCGGCCGACAATCTTGGATTGCTTGAGTCTCAGTTGGAACTCATCAAGAACTGGGCCACGGAACTCGAAGAAGTGGGCGGGGTGGTGCTACTCAGCGCACCAGCGGATAATGGTCGGACGACGATCTCGTACTCGATAATGAATTTTCATGATGCGTATACATCTAATATTCAGTCGATCGAATACGAGATCGAGGATGCTCTTGAGGGGGTCAAGCAGATTGTTTGGGACTCGAGCAAGGATGGGCCTGATTTTGCGACGACGGTTCGCTCGACGCTGCGTCGTGATCCTGATATTGTGACGCTGTGCGATCTTCCTGATGTGGAGACGGCTCAGAATGTTGCCCACTCTGATCTTGAGCGGACACGGGTGTACCTGTGCTTGCGAACGGATTCGGCTCTCAAATCTGTGCAGACTTATGTGCAGGCGGTGGGCGATCCTAAGCTGGCGGCCAAGGGGCTACGCGGCGTAGTGGCGTGCAAGCTTGTGCGTGTGCTGTGCGGGAATTGCAAGGTGCCTTACCAGCCGACTCCGGACATGCTCAAGAAACTCGGATTGCCTGAGGGCAAGGTTGGGGAGTTGTTTAAGAAGGGCGGGCAGGTGCTTGTGCGGAACAAGCCTGAGGTGTGTTCTGTCTGTAGCGGGGTTGGGTACTCTGGGCAGACGGGTTGCTTTGGGGTTTTTGAGCTTGGCAGCCAAGAGAAGAAACTGATTGTCGAGGGGGACTGGAACGGATTGCGAGCGGTGATGCGGAAGACCGGTTTGCCGAGTATTCAGCAGTCGGCATTGCGGAAGGCCGTGATGGGGATTACGAGTATTGAAGAGGTGACACGGATCACCGCCCCCGCCAAATCCAAATCATCCTCAAAGAAATCCAAGGCTCAGGCGTAAATCGGGAACCGATATCGCTGCTTGAATAGACCTTATCTGACGGAGCATTCTCAAATGGTTATGAATCTACTTGTTATCGTCTTTGTGCTCGGGATTGCTTACACCTGGACGGTCCGTGGTGTCTTCAACTCGATGATCCATGCGATGTGTGTGTTTTTCGCTGGTGCGATCGCCTTTGCGGTTTGGGAGCCGCTGGCTGTCATGATGTTGGGGTTGAGTGACTCGGCTCTTGTCGAGGGGATGGCTTGGGGGGTGTCGCTGATTGTGCCTTTCTTGGTGATGACGGTTGTGCTGCGTATATCGACTGACAAGATCGTCAAAGCGAATATCAAGAGTGCGAAAGTTTTGGACTATGGCGGAGCGGCGTTCTTCGGGCTTGTGTCAAGCGTGATCACTGCGGGTGTTCTGGTCATCGGGATCGGGTACATGCGGCTGCCGTCGACTTTCCTGGGTTACCAGCCGGTCTGGTATACTGCGGAGCGGACCGGGGCGGGGTCGCTCGTTGAGAATGACAAGCTCTGGATTCCGGTGGATTCGATCACTGCGATGGTGTACAAGAACCTTTCTTCGGGGTCTATGAGCTCCAAAGAATCGCTCAAGAAGTGGTATCCTGACCTTACATTGACTGGGTTTGCGGCCCGGATCACTCCGGGTGACGGAGCGGCTCGCAATGCGATCACCAAAGACGCCTTTGAAGTTCTCTCTTCGTACACCATCGGTAAACCAGAAGGAAAGATGCCTCTGGACCTTTCGAAACACAATTTTGTGACCCTTGATGGCAAGAGTTTTTCACAGGAACATGCAGGATTTGTGGCGGGGTATGTTGTTGAGTTTGGTCCCAAAGCCAAAGAGAAAGGCGAGAAGGGCGGGCAGGTCGTGATTTCCAATGGCCAGATCCGTCTGCTTACAAAACACAACGATGGCTCGACCCACACGATCTTCCCGATTGCGACGATCTCCGAATCGAGCACGCAGGGGCGGTTTGGACGGTGGGCCTTTGACGGGAATGATGTGTTTATCACTTCGACGGGTGGTAAATCACGGGTGCAGATGGGCTTTGAGTTCTTTGTGCCTGCCGACGAAACGCCGATGGCTTTGTATGTGAAGAATATTCGTGTGCCTGTGAACTCGATGGGTGATCCGGCAGAGTTTGCGACTGCATCTGAACGCGATAAGTTGGTCCCTACCGGTTCATTGCTTTCTGGGGATCGCCCCGGGCGGAGCTTTGATTTGTCCAAGGCTGTGACGATTGATCCGAGCGATCGGTCTTCTGGACGCGTGGCCCTGTTCAGTGATTCGATCGGGACTGTGATGAGTATCCAGTTGGCCAAGCCCCGCGGGCTTCGGGTCAATGGCGACAATTTGATTACATCGGGCAAGGCGAAATTTGATCTTGCCGAAGAGGTTGGCCGAAAGAATGCACCCAAGGGTAAGAAGCTTCGTGTTGGGAAGTTCTGGTATGGGGAGGGGCTTGAAATGGTGCAGGTGAAGATCGGTTCAACTTCGGCTGGTGGGCTGTTGTCTGAGGCGGCCAAGATTGCTTCGGGTGATGATCCGTTTATTCTTGTTGATATTATGGGCGACGAATATGAAGCGGTTGGGTATATCTTTGAAGACAAAGTTTCAAATCTCTTCAAGATTCGGTACACTCCTGGATCGACACTCAACGGGCAGAATGAGAGCGAGTTCCCGCAGATTTCACGGTCTAAGGAGGGGCAGAACTTGTCGCTTATCTTCTTGGTCTCCAAAAAAATTGAGATTCAATACTTCACGATCGGTGATGTTGTGTTGATGAAGTTTGAGCCGGGTTTGAGCCGGAGGTAATGGCAAGCGGGGAATGGCTTTGATTTATTGATACACCAGACGCTCCGAATCGGGGCGTTTTTTATGTGTATAAAAAAAGGCCCATCGACGAACGATGGGCTCTTGTAATATCTTGTGAGATCATGCAAGACCAGGTGATACTCGGCGGCTTATTCTTCCGGAGTTGCTGGAGCAGTTTCTTCAGCGGGCTTTTCGGCTGCTGGTTTTTTCTTTTCTTTGATGATGAGTTCGCCATCGTTGTCGAACTCCATTTCTTCTTCGCCATCTTCTTCGATGTGGCGGTCAGCGACGACCCAGAGTTTGACATGGGCTTCGAGGTCTGCATCGACCTTGACGAGGATGTCGTATGAATCGACGCGTTTGATGGCGACGGGGAGGCGGACCTCTCGTGGGGAGACGGCGAAGCCGACTTCTTTGAGTGCTGAGGAGATGTCTTGTTGGGTGACTGAGCCGTAGAGGTGACCTTGGTCGTTGCAGGCGCGATCCATGGTGAGTTCTTGGCCATCGAGTTTGGTGATCATGTCTTGACGCTCGGCACGGATTGCGGCGACATTTTTCTCGGCTTGAGCGCGTCGCTCGGCGAGGGAGGCGATGAGTTCGTCGGAGGGGGTGGTTGCGTATTGGAATGGGAGGAGGTAGTTTCGTGCGTAGCCAATTTTGACATTGACGACATCGCCGACGATTCCGAGGGAGTCTACATTTTCGGTGAGGAGAAGTTTGATTGATTTGGCCATTGGTATGGTTCCTTTCGCTGTCCTGACCGCTGCTGAGTAATCAGCTCAGGAGCGGAGAGTTGAGGAGATCTTCACGGCGAGGATCCCCAACAAAGGTCTCTGGCCGGTTTGTTGGAACCGGGCAGAGGGTTTGGAGTGTAGGTCGTAAGTGCCCAATGGGGCGAGCTTTGGCATGAAAAAACCCACGGCTGTGGGCTTCTGTGTGCTTGATTGAGTGCTTGGAAAGAAGAAAGACCCCCTCCGACCGCTTCGCGGCCACCTCCCCCGCAAGCGCGGGGGAGGAGAAAGAACTCGAATTTGAAACGCTTGGATTAGAAACGCTTGGATTTGAAACGCTTGGATTAGAAACGCTTGGATTAGAACGGGATGTCGTCGTGGTTGATGGCGACTTCGCCGCCGCCGCCACTATTGCCACCACCACTGTTGCCACCGCCGCTGTTGCCGCCGCCACCCCCACCGCCGCCGGCACCGGAGCGGGCGTAGTTGCCGCCTCCTCCGCCGCCACCGCTGGATTGGCCGCCTTGGCCTGAGCTGATGAACTGGAAGTTATCGACTACGACGAAGAGTTTGGAGCGTTTGCCGCCACCATTTTTATCTTCCCATTGATCCAGTTTGAGTCGTCCTTCGATGAAGACTGGGCTGCCTCTGTTGAGGTATTGAGCCATCACTTCGGCGGTACGACCCCATGCTTCACAGTCGATGAAGGTGACTTCTTCGCGTTGTTCGCCGGACTGGGTTTTGAATTTTCGGTTGACGGCGAGGCCGAATTTTCCGACGCTTGTTGAGCCGGCGGGTCGGATCTCGACATCGCGGGTGAGGTTTCCCATGAGCATGACTTTGTTGAAACTGGCCATTTGTTGTTCTCCTTAATTTGTGTAGCAGGTCGGAATTCGTGTGACTTTTCGTAAGAGACACAGACGGGGTCAGTATATCACAACCGCCCGATCCAGAATTGGCTGGATCGGGCGGTTGGTTGAAATCGGCATCAAATCCCTATGTGTGGGATTATTCGGCGGCTGGGGCCTTTGCATCGCCTTCGGGAGCATCGGTGGCCGCATCGGTGGCCGCATCAGGGGTCGCATCAGGGGCTGCGTCTGCTGCTGGGGCATCGGCTTTCGGAGCGGCTTCAGGAGCGGCGTCGGCTGCTGGTGCGGCTTCTTCCTTCTTGGGGGCGGCTTGGACCGGGGCACCAAGGCGGACGGTGGAGGATTTTTTGGATTCCTCGGCTTGGCCTTGCTCGGCTTTGAACTTGGCTTCGGTTTCGAGGCCCTTGCGGTCATCGTTGACGGCGATTTCCTCGTCGGTGAGGTGAGCGGCGGTCGTCACCATCAGACGCATGATCTTGTCGGAGATCACGACATCACGCTCCAGGTGAGCGACCATGTCGACCGGGCAGGTGAAGTAGGCGAGGATGTAGACGCCTCGTTTTTGCTTGTCCATCTCAAAGGCGAGACGGCGTTCGTCCCACTTCTTCATGGCGACGACGGTGGCGTCGGCACGCTCAAAGAGGTGGTTGATGTGCTCGAGGATGCCTGCGAAGTCGGCGGCGGCTGTTTGGTTTACGAGGAACATGCCTTCGTAGGTTCCGATTCTTGTTTCTGTTGCTGTCATGTCTTTACTCCAAATCGTGTCCGGCTTATTTGGCCGGGGTGTTGTTTGTATTGCTTTCGTTACTTTTCATATCTGAAACAGACTTGTTGTCGTCTGGCTTGTCATCTGGCTTATCGTTGGGATGCTCTTTGCGTTTGGGCTTGACGAGCTTCTCGTTGAAGGTGTTCATTGCGCTGGTGATGTCTTGATCGAGAACATGCTCGGCTGCATTGGCGGCTTTGTCGATGCTCTCTTTGACTTTGGCCATTTCCTCGCTCATGAACTTGCTCAGGACCCAGTCGGCTTGGTTCATTAACCTTGGAACTTCGCCGACACCGATGCGGATTCTCGGATAGTTTGCACCACCCAGAACCCGGTCGATGTCGCTGAGTCCGTTGTGGCCTCCGGCGCCGCCGCTCTTGCGGACCCGGATGGATCCGACTGGGAGGGCGATGTCGTCGACGAGAACCAAGAGATCGTCCTCGGGATCGAGTTTGAAGAAGCGGAGTGCTTCTCCGACTGATTGTCCCGATCTGTTCATGAAGTTTGTGGGCTTGATGAGCAGAACTTTTTCGCCTCCGATGTTGGCATCGAGGGTGACGCTGCCAAAGCGTGAGCGGGCGATCTGTCCGACGGCGAACTTGTCTGCCAGCGCATCGACAACCATGAACCCGGCGTTGTGGCGGGTGTTGTTGTATTGCATTCCTGGATTTCCGAGTCCGACGATGAGCTTCATGGGGATCTGTTTCCTTATTACTGTTTCCTTATTAGGATTTGTCTTCTGCGGGCTTCTCGCCGATGACTGCTGGTGAGGCGGCATCGGTGGAGACTTCCTCGGCTTCGGCGTCGTCTTCGACGACTGCTTTGAGGACGATTTGGGCGATGATGGTGTTTGGATCGGTCAGGAGGACCATTGTTGAAATCGGGAGTTTGACATCCGAGGCGTGGAGTACATCGCCGACTTCCATTTCCGAGACATCGACATCGATTTGGCCTGGGAGGTTGGTGATGAGGACATTGAGCTCGATATCGGTGATGGGGTGCATCATGATCGCGCCGGATTCTTTGAGGCCGGTCGCTTCACCAACAAAGGCGAGGCGGGCTTTGGTGTCTACGCGTTCATCGAGGGAGACGCGAGCAAAGTCTGCGTGGATGATGTTGTTTCCGAGGTAGTCGTAGCCGAGGTCTTTGAGGAGAACATGCTGTTTGGTGCCGTCGAGTTCGAGTTCGAAGAGCTTGTGGCCGTTGTTGAGGCGGAGCATGGTTTCGTGCATGTTGACCGAGATGGAAACGGGCTCTTCCTTGTGCCCGTAGACGACGGCGGGCAACGAGCCCGCATCACGCAGACGACGGGAGTACCGTGATCCGGTGCGCTCACGCTTTTGAGCGGTGAGTGTTGGTGTGTTGTTTGACATTTTGTTTCTCCTTATTAAACTTTTTAAACTTGTGTACTTGTTTATTTTTGTGTATTGGGTTCAGCGTTTGGCGCCTGAGGTGCCTTTGAAGAGTTCGCTGATTGAATCGTTATTATGAATGCGTTTGATGGCTTGGCCTAGGAGCGTCCCGACTGAGAGGACGGTGAGTTTGTCTTTGATGAGATCGCAGCGATCGGCCATTGGGATGGTGTCGGTGACGACGATCTTTGAGAATGGGGAATCGGCGAGTTTTTCCATGGCCTTGCCTGCAAGCACCCCGTGGGTGGCGGCGGCGATGACATCCGATGCGCCCTCATCCATGACGAGTTCGGCGGCTTGGCAGACGGTGCCGCCCGTTGAGATCATGTCGTCGAACATGAGAACGGTTTTGCCTTTGACATCGCCGATGAGGTTTCCGACGACGACGGTGTCGCCTGAGATTCGTCGTTTGTTGATGATTGCAAGGTCTGCGTCGAGGAGGTTTGCCATTTTTTCGGCGACTTTGACATTGCCGACATCGGGCGAGACCATGCAGAGGTCGCCGAGTTGATCGCGGATGGATTTGAAATATTCGAAGAAGACGGGTGTGGCCGAGAGGTGGTCTACGGGGATGTCGAAGAAGCCTTGGATCTGGGCGGCGTGGAGGTCGATGGCGACGACGCGGTCTGCGCAGGCGGCGGTGATGAGATTCGCAACGAGTTTTGCGGTGATGGGGACGCGTCCTTCGTCTTTGCGGTCTTGGCGGCCGTAGCCGTAGTAGGGCATGACCATGGTGATGCGGCTTGCGCTGGCCCGGCGGAGGCAGTCGCAGAAGACGAGGAGTTCCATGAGGTTGTCGTTGACGGGATTGCATGTTGAGATGATGACATAGCAGTCGCGGCCTCGAACATCATCGTCGAGTTTGACGGTGATTTCGCCGTCGGGGAAGAGGATTGTGCGTGCTTTGCCGAGTTCTATCCCGGCGGCTTGGCAGACTTCTTTGGCGAGGTGCTTGGAGTTGCGCCCCGAAAATACTTTCATTTCACCTATCATGACGGTGTTCCTTGTGTTTTTGTATCACAGTTGGAGATTTGTCGCGTTCGGTAAATTTCGTCGATTTGAGCGAGATGTTCGAGGGTATTGATACTGAGAATGTCCTCTGGGGGGACGGCGTCGATGACCTCGACGCGCTCGTTTGCATCGAGCATGAACTCGAAGATGTCGGTGATGTAGAATTCGCCTGTGAGTTCGTTGCGTTTGATTTTTTCGAGTGCGTTGAACATGGCTTTGGCGTTGACGCAGTAGTAGCTTGGATTGACTTCGTTGAGTGTGAGTTCATCTTCGGAGGCGTTTTTTTGTTCGATGATTCGTGCGAACTTGCCGTTGTTATCGCGGACGATTCGGCCGTAGCCGGAGGGGTCTTGGATGCGGCTGGTGGCGAGGGTGCCGGCGGCTTTGGTTGAGCGGTGGAGGTCGAGGAGTTTGGTGAGGGTGTCGGTTCGGATGAGGGGGCCGTCGCCGCAGAGGACGAAGATGTCGGTGTTTTCGGTGTCGGCGTTTTTGTATGAGTCGGCTGCGCTCATGACGGCGTGCCCGGTGCCGAGTTGTTCTGTTTGGACTGCGTAGACGATTTTGTCGCCGTAGCTGGCGAGGGCATCGCGGACTTTTTGTTGTTCGTATCCGACGACGACGACGACGCGGTCGCAACCGGCATCTAGGCAGACATCGACGACGGCGCAGACCATTGGTCGGCCACCGACATGGTGACAGACTTTGGGGAGATCTGACTCCATGCGGGTGCCTTTTCCTGCGGCGAGGATGATGGCTTCAAGGCGGTTTGTGTTTTGGGTTGCCATGTGTAGTTGGCAGGACTGAACTCGTTGTGCGCTGAGTCGAATGAAAGATGAAGAAGAAAAATTACCCCACCAAGATTTGAACTTGGACTATCTGTACCAAAAACAGGAGTGCTACCATTACACCATGGGGCAGTGTATTTAATCAACTTTTTCTATCGGTACTTTCTATCTATCGTTTCATTCTATCGGCACAATGAGCAGTGCTGCTCGACCTCCGCTGTCGTTATGACCGGATGATCTTTGGGATCATACGATCGGTGTCACAAACCATCGCGGCTTGGACACCGTCATGACAAGCATGACAGACATCGGCCGCAGCACGAATCGTCGATGCCGGGCTCAAACATGAGTGCCGGCAAAGACTTGGAACTCGGACTCCCCCCGGCTGCTGTGGTCGATTGGCTTGAGCCGGATCGATCACAAAGGGGAGAACCCATGTCCGTGCCTCGGCTCTGATTTGGTGAGATTCACCGGCTCAGAGCGTCCGTCACGGTCGGTTCCGCATATAGGGATCAAGTATAGCCCCGTCAGGAGGATGGGTCATCTTGGTTGGGGGTGTCGGATTCATGGTCATCAGATTCGGGGTCGTCCGATTCGGGGTCATCCATTTGGAGGGCGGCCTGGCCGATGAGTTCGTAGCAGGTCTGCATGAGCCCGACGAGGGGGAAGGAGCCGAGGAAGGGGCTTGGGCCGAGTCTTCGGAGGAGGACGCAGTTGACCTTTGGAGGGGTGAGGGGGGTGTCGAGGTCTTCGAGTTCTGGGCCGACGGTCCAGAAGGTGTCTATTTGATCTTCAAGGGGGGGGCTTGAGAGGTCTGAGACGCCTTGGATGTGTGGAACCAGGACGGGTGCGGGGCCTGGGCCTTGGACGCCGAGGGCTCTTTTTTGTCTGAGGCCGTCGATGAGTTCATCGCCGGGCATGCCGTGGAGTCCGAAGACTTCCATGGGTTCGTTTCCGAGTCGTTCGGCCAGGAGTGCGGTGAGGCATACGGCATGCTTGCACCAGGGCTCGTCTTCTTTCCAGTCTGGGCATGAGCAGGTGGGGCTCAGGTCGGATGGTTCGGTTGGGAAGAGGCGGAGGTCCAGGGGAGCGAAGACATCTTCGATGTTTGAAGGGAGTTCGCCGGCGAGGAGTTTGGCGGCGTAGCGCATCTGGTCGGCCATTGCGTGGATGATTTGTTCTTGATCGTGGGCTGAGAACTGGGAGAGTGCGAGTTCGGTTTTGTAGGGTTTGTCGGAGCGGCCTTGGATGATGCCTTCGCAGAGCGTGCCTTCGATGGTGAGGCGTTTGGTCTGACCGGCGCGGGCGTATTCGAGTCCTTCGCGGTTGATTTGACCATCAGCACCGTCTTCTGCGACTCTCAGGAGTCGTTGGGTGATCCATGATCCGGGTTGTTCTTCGGGTTTGAGTTTGAGTTTGACTCCGCCTCGGACTCGTCTTGGGTTGGTGAGTGATTTTCTTGATGAGCGGAAGGAGGCGTATTGAGGCTTGATTTTTTTTGGTGCTGTGGGGACATGGGCCGAGAGTGTTGGGCGGGCGACGATGTTGACTTTGCGGTCTGTAGGGGGTGGGGTTGGTTTGGTGGGTTCTGGCTTTGATGGCGCAGCTTTTTTGGTGGTCTTCTTGGAGACCTTCTTGGCGGCTTTTTTTGTCGCCTTTTTGGATGTGGGTTTCTTTTCGTCGCCCATGTTATTCCGTTCTTATTCGTCTGAGATTGTGTCTGCCCGCAGTGCAAGCAGGTTTCGGAGTTTGTCGGTGCCCAGGTCTGTGAGCCAGCGTTCGCCGTGACCGATGATATTTTCTGCGAGTTCGGTTTTGGATTCGATCATTTCGTCGATGCGTTCTTCGAGTGTGCCTCGGACGATGTATTTATGGACCTGGACAGTGCGGGTTTGGCCGATGCGGTAGGCGCGGTCGGTCGCTTGGTTTTCTACGGCTGGGTTCCACCAGCGGTCAAAGTGGAAGACATGCGTCGCGGCGGTGAGATTGAGACCGACACCACCGGCTTTGAGCGAGAGGAGGAGGATTGGATTTTTGCCGGTGGCTTCTTGGAAGGTGTCGATCATTTTTTGGCGTTGGCCTTGGGAGGTGCCGCCGTGGAGGAAGAGGACTTCTTTGCCGAGTTCATGCTTGAGCATGTTGGAGAGGATGTGGCCCATTTGGCGGAACTGGGTGAAGATGAGTGCTTGGTCGCCTTCGGAGATGAGTTCGTCGAGTTGTTCGAGGAGTCGGACACACTTGCCTGAACGGCCTGGGTCGATAATTTTGCCGAACTGTGGGTCGGCTTCTTTGAGCATCTGTGCTGGATGGTTGCAGATTTGTTTGAGTTTGATGAGCGTTGCCAGAACCAGCCCGCGGCGATGGATGCCCTCGGCGTGCTCGACATTGGTGAGCATCTGCTTGACGCATGCTTCGTAGAGCGAGGCCTGCTCGCTGGTGAGCGGGCACCACTCTTTGGACTCGAACTTTTCTGGGAGATCCGAAACCACGGTCGGGTCGGTCTTGACCCGGCGAAGGATGAATGGACGGACCATCGTGCGGAGCTTTTCCATCTTGATCTGGTCGCGGTGTCGCTCGATGGGGAGCGCGAATTTTTTGCGGAACGCGCCGGCTGAACCGAGATATTTTGGATTGAGAAAATCCATGATCGACCAAAGCTCGGACAAGCGGTTGTCCACTGGCGTACCGGTCATCGCAACCCTGCGGGGGACATTGAGCGAGCGGACGGAGATGGATTGTTTGGCGGCGGGGTTCTTGACGAACTGGGCTTCGTCGAGGACGACTCTACCCCATTTGACTTTGGTAATGAACTCGTTGTCGCGGTGGACCAGGGCATAGGTCGTGACGACGACATCGGCGGTATCAGTCGCTTCGATAAAGGTGTCGCCTTGTGGACGGTCTACGCCGTGATGGACCTGAATTTTGAGTGAGGGCGCGAATTTTTCGAACTCTTTGACCCAGTTGCCGATGACGGACATGGGGACGACGAGGATGGTGGGGTCGGGTCGCTCGGTATTGACCGCGCGTTCGTGGAGGATCAGGGCGATCATTTGGATGGTCTTGCCCAGGCCCATGTCGTCTGCGAGGCAGGCGCCGAATCCGAAGCGTTCCATGAACGCCAGCCAGCTCAAACCCCTTGTTTGGTAGGGGCGGAGGGTGCCTTTGAAGGTGTCGGGGGTTTCGAGGATTGGGAGTTCGACTGAGACGCCTTCTTCGCCTCCGAGCATCGAGGCGACCCAGCCGGTGGCTTCTACGCCGGTGACGGGGAGCCCGGTTTGGGAGGAGTCTGAGGCGAGTGCCAGTTGCATGGCTTCGCCGAGTTCCATTTCGCCGCCCGGATTTTCGTGCATGAAGCTGATGGCGTTTTCGACATCTTCGGGGCGGATCTCGACCCATTGGCCACCGATGCGGACGAGGGGGGAGTTCTTTTGGGCGAGTTCTTCGAACTCATGGAGGGTGAGGGTGGTGTCGCCGATGGCGATTTCCCAGTGATAGCCCACGAGGGTTCCGAGTCCAAGTTGGGCCCCGGCGGCCTCAGCGTCGGCGCCTTCGCCCAGGACCATTTCGGAGGGGTCTGAGTCGATGCGGAGTTTGGTGCCGAGTCGGCCTGATTGGGATTCCCACCAGCCGGGGCATTGGACGGCGATGCCTTGCTCTTCGAGGACTGGTTTGACTTCTCTGAGGAAGCGGTAGGCTTCTTGGGTGTCGATGAGGAGTTGGATGGGCTCGGTTTCGTCGAGGGCTTCTTCGAGTTTTTTGTAGTAGCGGCTTGCGCGGCCGAGCTCGCCCATCAGGAGTTCTTGTGGGTTTTCTAGGGTGAGCCCCTCGTAGACGATGCGTTCGCGGTTGATGAGCCAGACATCGGCGCCGCGGATGATGACCTCTTCGTCGTCGAGTGATTGGAGGAAGAAACTCATCGACCACATGACGGTTTCGTCTGGTTGGTCGATGTTCAGGGCGAGCCCTTCGGTGATTGGTTCGGTCAGACGGAGACCGAAACGCCAGGTGCTTGATTCGCCTCGGTCTTCGAGTTCGGCGATCCATTTTCGGACGGTGCGTGCGATTTCGGCGCGTTGTCCGGTGGTGGCGGGGACTTCGATACCTGAGCCGAGGAGGCCGTTGAGCCAGGCGACTTGTTGGTCCATGCCTGGATCAATCGAGTCGATGGTGTCGGTCATTTCTTCGGTCATCATGACACGCCGGCATGATGCGTCGGTGATGTGTGAGAGGAAATCTACGCTGATGCTCCATGCGTCGTGGGCGTGGCCGTCGGGGACGGCTCTGGCCGCCGCTGGCATGGAGCTGACGAGTTTGGCGACCCGCTTGGTTGTCATGTCGTCGGCGAGCCATGGTTGCCAGCGACCGGTGAGCATTCCCGTGGCGTCTTGAAAAACCATCGGGACAAAGCGGTGACCGGCGATGAGATGCTCGGCGAGGCGGGAAGCGGCGACGAAGTATTGGACTCCGGGGCCGACATGGAAATCTTCGAGCGCGTCCTGGCGGTCGATGAGGGATTCGAGGAGGAGCGGGACATGGGCGGCGTCGATGGCGAGGGTCGGGATGCGGACATCGGCGAGCCCGCTGGATGTGATTTCCTCGGTTTCGATCCCGCCATACATGGACATCGGGGTCGAGGGCATCGGCGAGTCATTGTGCATCGGGAGACGGAGGACGATGGAGGAGGGCTTGCCTTGGATCCAGTCTGGGATGACGACATTGGGATGAACAAGGGTGTCGTCGTCGGTGTCGGAATCTGAGGTTTTGGACCACCACTGACGGCCTGGACATTGCTCGACCCAGAGGTGGAGTTTCTCATCGGCCCAATTGGCGTGGATGACCTGCACCATTTCTGGAACGGTCGTTGTCTCGGATTCTGGGGGGCTCGCGTTGATCACGAAGGGCAAGGCTCCAACTGGGCACCAACTCCACTGATCTGATCTGATCAGCGGGAACTCGGAATAGGAGCGCAGGGAATCGAACCCTGAACCTGCGGCTTAAAAGGCCGATGCTCTACCAATTGAGCTACGCTCCTATAGCGTCTCAGATACCAACCACACCCGTTAAAGGTCTGGTGGGCATAAGAGAGTCATAGTATGCCTGAACCTTGGCTGATTTCTTCAGTTGGCAAACTTCAAAAGAACTTCGGCGTGCCTCTTTGAAGCCCCCTGATGCCGACCGACGCATTGACGAGCATTATCACCCATCTCTGCCCGTCGATCTGGGTCAGCCAGCAAGGCACTCAACCGATCCCCAAGCCCTTGGCGATCAACGACCTCGATTCCATCGGCCTCCAGTAAAGCCTCTATTTGGGATGTGAAATCTGAGTTTGCTGGACCAATGAGGACGGGTTTGCCTAGGGCTGCCGGCTCCAGAGGGTCTGAGCCATGGAGATCGAAAAAAGAACGCCCGATGACCACCACATCAGCCAACTCGTACAGAGTCGACAACTCGCCGATGGTGTCGAGAAGGAAACGAAAGTTGGCCTTTGGCTCACCAGTGGAGCGGCGGGTCCATCCAGCGACGGCTGCATTGGACTCGTTGGGTTCATTGGATTCCATGAAACGATCCGGCTTGCGCGGAGCGCAAATAAGCTGGACATGCTTTGGACAAGATTGATCGAGCAGAACCTCCTCGCCGGGACCTGTAGAACCAGCGACGATAATGGGCTGGGTGAAATCAAGCCCAAGCTGGTCGGCCAGTTCAATAGCTTGGTCAGAGGGATCGGGAATCGGACCAAAGACATTGACGGCGTCCCATTTCATGGTGCCTGTGACCTGGGCGTTTGTTGCCCCCATCGCGGTGACGCGCTGGGCATAGCTCTCGTCTTGCATGCAGGCAAAGTCGAGGCGGGCGAAGGTTGGTTTGAAGAAGAAGCGGGTTTTTTGGTAGCCTTTGAAGGAGCGGGCTGAGAGTCGGCCGTTGATGAGCCCGATGGGGATTGATCTATTTTTGCAGGCTTTGACGAAGTTTGGCCAGACTTCGAGTTCGACGAGGGCGACGGCGTTTGGCTTGATGGTGTCGAGAAATCTTTTGACCATCCATGAGCAATCGAGGGGATAGCGGACGACCTGACAGGTGTCACTGAAAATCGACTGGGCGCGGGTCAGGCCTGTGTCTGTGGTTGTGGAGATGACGACGACGGCTTGATCGGTGAGGAGCGGGACCAGTGCGCGGAGTGCGTTGACTTCGCCTACAGAGACGGCGTGGAGGAGGATGACTGGTTTTGTGTTGTCCTCCCGCCCCCCAAACCGCTCGCTGAGCATCGGTTCGATTTTGCCGAAGCGTTCGGGCCACCCGCCTCGTTTTTTGCGGGCCCAGAAGGGGGCACTTAGGGCCGCCAGTGGGATATAGAGAAAATCAAGCGCGTTCATTTCTCAGGTTTCCAACTTTGGGGGGTTGGTGCGTTCATTTCGCAAGTTGCCCACTTTGGGGGGGAAATGGGCGGAGAGGGACTCGAACCCACGACCCATCGCGTGTAAGGCGATTGCTCTAGCCAACTGAGCTACCCGCCCGGGTAATCAGGGCAGTAGTCTAGGCCGCGTCTGACGACTCTGATGGGTGGCCCGACGGAGGATTCTGATCCTCCTTCGGGATCGATAGTGGTTGGTATTTCACCCGAAGGAGCCGAAGACGGCTCCGACGGGGCACCCGCACCCCTGAGACACGCCCTACCGTTGGTTCATGAGCACTACCAAGACAAATACCCGTACCTGTACCGTCGGCCCCATCACCATTGGTCAGGGCCAGCCGCTCGCGATTATTGCTGGGCCTTGCACGCTTGAATCGTTGGAGTTGGGGCTGGAGGTTGGCCAACATTGCAAGGCGGTGTGCAGCGCGGCGGGGTTGCCCTATATCTTCAAAGCGAGCTTTGATAAGGCGAATCGGTCGTCGATGAACTCCAAACGAGGGATCGGGATTGAGCGGGGGTTGGAGTATTTTTTGGCGATCAAGGAGGAGTTGGGGGTGCCGATGACGACGGATATTCATTGTCCTGAGCAGGCCGAGGCGATTGCTGAGGTGGTGGATTTGATTCAGATTCCGGCGTTTTTGTGCCGGCAGACGGATCTTGTGGTGGCGTCTGCTCAGGCGTGTCAGTCGCATGGGCGGGGATTGAATATCAAGAAGGGTCAGTTTTTGTCGCCCGGTGAGATGGGTGGTCCGGTGCGCAAGGCGACCGAAGCCGGATGCGAGAATCTGATGCTCACCGAACGCGGGACCTTCTTTGGGTACCACCGATTGGTCAATGATTTTATTGGGATCGCGGACATGATGGAACTGGATTGTTCTGGGTTTAGCAAATTTGGATCGCCACCAGTCTGTTTTGATGTGACGCATTCGACGCAGTTGCCTGGGAGTGGTGAGCAGACTGGGGGGAGGCCTGATCGGGCGTTGCAACTGGCCAAGGCGGCGGTGGCGATCGGGGTGCATTCGTTGTTTGTCGAATGTCATCCAAATCCGAAGGAAGCATGGTCGGATGGGGCGACGCAGCTGGGGTTTGATGGGATTTCTGAACTTATATTTTCATCGGCCAAACTAGCGACAATAGAGCGAAAGGGATCATCATGAAATATTTCATTTACATATGTTTTTTAGCTTTGAACTCCTCAACTGTATTTGCTTCAAAACTACCACATCAAGAACATCCCCCAAACAAACTCACTACCGAAGAAATCAGACTTATTGAATCTGACCCAAGCACAGCCTTCAACGAAGCGGTTGAAAACACGCAGTCATCCGATCATTCAATAATTGATGACGGAATTCAGACCCTGCGATATTTATCAAAAAATGGACATCCGAATGCCAGCAACGAACTGGGCGTCATTCTTATAAATGGCGACATTCTCGAACAAGATTCATCGCTCGGAATCCCCTTACTAAAACAAGCGGCTGACAATGACTACTCTGTAGCTGCTGCAAACCTTGGGAAAGTCTATGAATTTGGTCTTGGCACCGACAAAGACTTACCAACTGCATTGACATGGTATATCAAAGCGTCATCAGCAGGAGACATACAGTCCACATATAATTGCGGATACTTTTACGAAAACGGAGACGGGCTTGACGGCCCTGATTATTCGAAAGCTATTGATTATTACACGACCGCTGTAGAGGGCGGCAATGTTGACGCGATGTACCGCCTAGCTCTCCTTAAGTACGATTTTTTAACACTCTTCCGCTATGAACTCAAGCAACTCAAGTCCAACAGGATGTTCCTTGGAAAACAAACAAGAAGAACTGAATCTCAAGACATGCTTGCAGGAAATGAACACAGAGAAAAACTCCGCAAACTCAAAGCACGCGAAGACGAGTTGAAATTCATGATAAAATCCGAGCTCGATAAAAAAATCAAACCGGATAAAACAGAATCTCTCGGCCTGTTAAATCGTGCCTCCGACAGCGGCCACACTATGTCTCAATTTGAACTTGCGAGTCATCACTATCGACAATGCGAGCCCCATTTTTTAAGAGCGAGTTCGACATTCAAAGCTTCACCATACGACACAATTTCTGCATTTAAATGGCTAACGATATGCGAGCCCCATTTGATCTCGCAAAAACAATTAGATGCACAACTAATGATAAAAACACTGACTGAGAACATGAACGACATCGAGCTTGATCTTGCTAATACTAAAATCGCAGAGTACATGTCAGAAAGCCCATAGCCCGGTGCCGTGCTCTTGGCTTCCAAGAGCACGATCTACGAACAGCACACACCCCGTTCGTGCTCTTGTCGAAGACGACAACAGCACGGCACCGGCTCACAGAAACATCCCGACAGGCGACTGATGCGTAATGGCATGAAAAAACCGCTCCCTCACGGTCGCGGCTCGTTTTGAGTTCGTATTGATCGAAGCAATCAGCTCGCGTGGGCGGTGCGGTAGTCGCGGAGCCATTGGGGGCGATTGACATCGGCCTCGTATGGATCGACATGGACGCGGCCGTTCTTTTGGAAGACGACTTTGCCAGTGGCGACGCTGTAGAGGGTGTCGTCCTTACCGATGCGGACATTGAAACCTGGTTTGAACTTGGTGCCGCATTGACGGATGATGATTGCGCCGGGTTTGGCTGCTTCGCCGCCGTAGAGCTTGACGCCCCGGTACTGCGGGTTTGAGTCGCGGCCGTTCTTGGTTGAGCCTTGGCCCTTTTTATGTGCCATGTCAGTGATCTCCGTCAATCTGATCCATTGGTGCACGAACTTTCAAAAAGAACGAGCGGATCGGGGTGTTTTTTCGTCAAACGACCGGATGGGTCGCGGGGGCAAGCGTAGGCGGGGAAGATGAATCTGTCCAGTGCAATTGCCGTGCTGGGGAGGGCTTGTGATGGAAAGATCGCTGGTTAACCAAGACCCGAAGGTGGCAAAGCCCACCATCGGGGCACCCGGTCATGGGGTCTTGAACTACCGCATGACCCAGCGTTTTTCGGCCAGTTCGAAGGGGCGGGCGCCCTGCTCGCCGAAGTTGCCTGGGGTGGCGAATCTCAGCATGAGGGTCTTGCGGAGGGTGTATCGGCGTGGGTTATCGGTCTCTCGTCCGACGACATAGGACTCGAACTCGCCGCTGAGCCCGGCAAAGAAGATGCTGACCTCGTCGACATCAAGTTGCTCGGCTGGCCAGATCAGGACGCCGTCGCGGGCATGCTCTGGGCCTTGGAGGACGGTGGAGACGATATCAATCTGGGATTCGATGAGTGGGTTATCGAGTTCTTCGAGAATTGCGTTGGTGACGGCTGTGGGGACATTGCGTCCAGACTTGATTACGGTGATGTTGTCGGTCATTAGGGAAACATCGGGTGCGAAGAGGAGGTCGTCGCCTGAGAAGTTGGTGATGTTGTAGGTCAGGAAAAAGTAGGGTTTGTTGCCTTGCTCGGTCTCTACCCATGCCAAACGCAGCGGGCCACGGTCGAAGGTAAACTCCCAGGTGGTTGCGACCGGGGAGGGCTCTGGTGCTGCAATAGCAGTCGATCCGGCCCCGAAGAGGAGCAGGGAGCCCAGGATCAAGGCATTGAGTGCTGTACGGATATGTGAGGCCATGATGATCTCGCCAATAAAAGGAAACGGGTCAAACTTGCAGTTCTCGAATGTCGGGCACCTACTGGAGGCGCCGACAGCAGGTGCATGGTAGTCTAGTGTTAGCCGCCAAGGTGTCAAACGCTGAATGTCCCGATCCGCAGGATTTGGCCGATGGTTGCAGTAGCCGATGGTTGCAGTAGCCGATGATTGCAGTAGCCGATGGTTGCAGTAGCCGATGATTGCAGTAGCCGATAGTTACAGTATCCGCCTTTGGTCAGAATGATCTAGAAATCAGAAGAATCTCCATGAGTATCCATCCCAACCATTCAGCATCACATGATCCCGCAGACGCTGGTCGTGGTGCGACTGGGGTGCAGATCGGGCGTGGGATCATCCAGCCGGCCTTGGAAAGGTTGATTACGACCGGGAATCCACGAACTGGAGCCCAGAGGCTGGCCCGCAATGCGGCCGCCCACGGGATTGATTTGGACCTGATTTGGGGCGTTTTAGGGAATTTGGGTTTGCATCAACCAGCGGTCCGGCAGGTGTGTATGGTGGTCCCTGGGGCTGGGGGGACGGGGATGTGCTTTGTCTCCAATCCGGTGAAATCCGCCTCAAATATAACCACCCCCCAAATGGGTGATGAGGCGACCCAGATTGATGAAATCGGGGCGAGTTTGGCGGCCGCCCTCAAAGAACTTCCGAAGGTCGCTGGGGGGCGGGTTCGGCTCGCCCAGATGCTCTTTGAGCCCAAGCAGGAGTGGACCCATGAGGTTTGCCGGCGGGCTTCGATGATTTGCGTGGGGACTCTGGATTATCTGCGGATGGATTACGGGCTTGTTGAGCGATGGCCGATCAGCGATGAGCCTTGGGGTGAGGGGATCACGGTTCGGCAGATTCAGAATCTGTCGATGAGGACTCCGAGCAGTGATGGATCCATGCTCGCTGCGGCTCTTGAGAGTTCGTATGAGGACACGCTGGACTGCCCTGAGTTGTGTGGGATGAGGCCAATGAGCGATGTGATCGCGAGCCATGAATCGACGGGGGTGTTTGATGCGTCTGGCTGGTGGTTGCTGTTCAAGGACAATCAGCCTGCGGGGTGCTGCCTGCTGTCACACTGCCCGGCCAATGAGTCGATCGAACTGGTGTACCTGGGTCTTGGACGGGCGGTTCAGGGGCAGGGGCTTGGCAACCGCTTGCTCATACACGCGTTGCAAGCATTGGAAGTTGATGGGCCTGTCCATGAGGTGACCTGCGCGGTTGACCGGCGCAATGTCGCGGCATCAAAAGTGTATATGAGGCTTGGATTCAAGCGGTTTGATGCTCGATGCGGGTATGTACGCTCCGTATAAAATGGGGGGAACTACTTGCAATCTCTCGTGAACTCATGTATTCAATAATACCGGAATCCAGTATCAAGTGGTGGTGTTGAAATGTGTATAACACGCGCCGAGTGTGGATGAAAAAAGTTTTCTGATCGTAAGTGTCTGTCAACTGAGACGCAGCGTGGCTTGGGCGGGTTTGGGGGGCAACTCAAGTGTTGCATGGGGAGCCGTTGTGTACTACGATCTCTTTGCAGGTTATGGAATGACCGGCGGGCAGACAGGACTCTATCTGTCGTGTGCGACAACCCGATCCAGCCAGTTCACAGGCCGTGCCGTCAGATGGGCAACCAGTTGTTGACGGACAACACGGGCGAATGAATGGAGATCAGGGAACGACGGGTGATGCGAGAGCAACTGCCCGAGAGAAGCATGCGATACCCCGCTCAATATTTTGAGCACTTCGGATGAAGTACAACGGGATAAGGAGATGCACATTTCCTTGTGAAGGCGATCGGTCTATCAAATCGTGAAGGATTCTGTACATTATTTGAGTTTGAACGCTGGTGCAAGGTGCCAGGCGCGATCGGTTCGCGCCCACTTGCAGCGTGCGGTCCCCTGGCGACTTGAGAGGCCTGTTTGTGACAACGATCCATTCCAACCGCATCAATACGCCATCCCGGGACGACTCTTCTGAGCGTGTGAGCCTGAAGTTCAGCGATCATTCTGCTGCTGTGCATGGATCGGTGTCAAATGGATCGGTGTCAAATGGATCGGCGTCAAATAGACCTGCATCGGGCCGGGGTTTGTGTGACCAGATTCGTTCGGAACTTTCATCACGGTTGGGTGCCAATAAGGTTCGGCGATATTTGGGCTCTGGAGTCGAAATGTCGCCCGAAACTGAGGGCTTGCACATCACCGCGAGCAACCGGTTCACACTCGATATGATCGAAAAACAGATCGGTCAAGACCTCCGATCCGCGCTCCGGGATCAAACTGGTAATCCGTCGGCCAATGTTCGGTTCTCGGTTCGGACTGATGGTCGCCAATCCCCCACTTCAACTGCTGCCAAGGCCACACCAGGCAGGCAAGCGGGATCGCCCAAGGTTGAGAGCCTGATTGCCGGCTCGGCACCGTCGAGAACCCCAGTCCGCAACAAACTTCCGGCGTGTCCAACAATCGAAGGTTTTTTGGTCGGGCAACCCAACAAGCTCGCATTTGCGGCCGTCAAATCATTGCTTGAATCACCGGGCGGGAGCCCGCCTGTGTTTGTCCATGGGACTTGCGGCGTCGGCAAGACGCACTTGTTGCGGGCCGCGGCACAGCGGTACCGGCAGATGGTGCCGGGTTCAAAGGTTCGCTATATCACAGGCGAAGCGTTTACGAACTCATTTGTCCAATCAATCCGCACGAGAACGGTTGATGCGTTCGAGAAGAAGTTTCACGGACTCGATGTGCTGTGCCTTGATGATGTGCATCTGGTGGCCGGCAAAGAGAGCACCCAAAACGAACTCCTTCAAATCTTCAATACGCTCTCACTCAGCGGTGCCAAGGTTATTCTCGCATCTGATGCGCCCCCCAGCGAAATTGCTCGATTGAACACCGGGCTCGCCTCACGCTTCAACGGCGGAGTCGTAGCGCGGATCGACACGCCAGACCGGGCACTAGGACTGCGGATTGCTCGGCAGATCTGTTTGGTGCGTGGGATGTCGATAGATGATGCTGGGATTGGGGCGATTCTGGATCGGACTGGGGTTGGGGGGGTTGGGAGAAGGGCTTCTGTTCGTGAGATTGAGGGGGCGATTGTGCAGGTTCAGGCTGTGGCTCGGTTGCTTGATCAGAATCCAAACGGTGCGCCGACCTTGACGAGTATCCACCGAGCCCTTGAGCTTCGGACTGGGAGCAGCGGGCATCAGCGATCAATGGGGCCGATCCCGATTGAGACTATTTCCCGTGTCGTCACTGAGCATCTTGGTGTGTCGCGTCAGGACCTTGGGGGGCGTGGCCGTCACCGGACTGTTGTGCTGGCTCGGGAGTTGATTGTGCATTTGTGCCGGGACTTGACGACGCACAGTTTCCCGGAGATTGCCCATGCGATCGGGAGGCCGAACCATTCGACGGTGATCACGGCCGCCAAGCGGATCAAGGGGCGGATCGAGAATCTGGAACTGTGTGTGGCGATGGGGCCTGAGTCTGGTGTGACCGTCAAGGGATTGGCCGACGAACTCACCGAGCGGGTCCGAATGACGCATTCTCAGCGGGGCCAAGGCGGTTAAATCGAGAAAGTCGAGATTTGTGATAAAATCTTTGGCGTAAGGGGTTGTGCTGAGTGGTGGTTTGAGCCGACAATCTGTGCGATGGAACATCAAGAAATACCACTGAGTCGGCCCAATATTTCTCGTCATGAGGAAGAGTTGGTTTTGAAAGTTCTGCGGTCGGGTCGATTATCGATTGGGCCTATGGTTGAGCGATTTGAGGAATTGATTGCTCACCGGGTCGGGGTTCGGCATGCGGTGGCGTGCTCGTCGGGGACTGCGGGGCTCCATATGGCGATGGTTGCGCTGGGGATTGGGCCTGGGGATGAGGTGGTGACGACGCCTTTTTCGTTTATTGCGTCATCGAATGTCATCTTGTATGTCGGGGCCAAGCCTGTGTTTGTGGATATTTGCCCTCGCAGCCTCAATGCTGACCCTGCGCTTGTTGAAAAGGCTATTACGCCCAAGACGAAGGCTATTTTGGCTGTCGAAGCGTTTGGGAACCCGGAACATATGGACGCTTATGCACGGATCGCCGCCAAGCACGAGATTCCACTCATCGAAGATTGCTGCGAAGCGTTGGGGGCCAAATACAAGGGAATCTCTGCTGGGGCGTTCGGACGGGTCGGAGTTTTTGGGTTCTATCCCAATAAACAAATCACGACGGGCGAAGGCGGGATGATTGTCACCGATGATGATCGGTTGGCAGATTTGTGTCGATCGCTCAGGAATCATGGACGGGCCGCCAGCGGGCGGGGGGCTGTTGATGGTGGGTCTACAGCGGGGAGCTGGCTCCATCACGAGCGGCTGGGGTTCAACTATCGGATGTCGGAAATCGCTGCGGCTCTTGGGGTTGCGCAAATGGAACGGCTCGACGAGATTCTGCGGGCACGGTCCGACACGGCTGAAATGTACATCGAGCGAATGGCGGGACTCAGCGAGTTAATCCTGCCGACGATCCCGGAAGATTCGATCATGAGCTGGTTTGTGTTTGTGGCGAGGCTTTCGACGGGGTATACCCGCGAGGAACGGGATCGGGTGATCCAGGGCTTGCGGATGCACGATATTGGATCGAGTGACTATTTTCCGTGTATCCACCTTCAGCCGATCTATCAGGAGGCGTTTGGGTATCGGGAGGGGGCGTATCCGATTGCTGAGTCGGTGAGCAGCCGAACGCTGGCGTTGCCTTTTTATGGGTGGATGACGAGCCGGGAGGTGGATTTGGTGGTGCAGACGCTGGAAGTGATGATTTCGCGTGAGAATCTGTCGAGACGGTCTTAGTTGAGGCGTTGGGCGTATGAC
>JAESRA010000233.1 GCA_016764895.1 Phycisphaerales bacterium
CTCCGCCGCTGGCTCCTCCCCCGCTATCCCAAAGCCGTCGAAGAACTCTCCCGCAAACTCGCCGCCCGCCACGAGCTCCAGCCCATCGACCTCCTCATCTCCACATCCTCAGCCGCCATCAAAGCCCTCGTCCCCCCAAAAGGCACGCCCCACATCTGCTACTGCCACGCCCCCGCCCGCTACCTCTGGTCACAAACAGACCAATACACCACCCAACCAGGCCTCAAATCAAAACTCCGTGCCGCAGGCCTCGACCACTTCGGCGACCGCCTCCGCCAGTGGGACAAACAAACCGCAGACACCGTCACCCAATTCATCGCCAACTCACACTTCATCGCCAACCAAATCAGATCCACCTACGACCGCGACGCCGTCGTCATCCACCCACCCGTCCGCACAGATTACTTCACACCCCCAAACGACGATTCAATCCGCAACAACCGCCTCCTCTACATCGGCGCCATCGAACCCTACAAACGCGTAGACCTCGCCATCGAAGCCGCACTCCTCTTAGGCCAACCACTCGACATCGCAGGCGACGGCTCACACCTCGCATTACTCAAAAAAACCTATAAAAACAACCCACAAATCACCTTCCATGGCCACGCCAACGACCCACAAGTTCGCACATTCTTCCGCACAAATCACGCCCTCCTCCAACCACAAATCGAAGACTTCGGAATCACCGCAGTAGAATCCCAAGCCTGTGGCCTACCCGTCATCGCACGAAGAGCAGGCGGAGCGCTCGACTCCATCATCGAATCCAAAACCGGCACCCTCTTTGACCACCCAAACCCAAAAGAACTCGCCGCCGCCATCGAAAAACTCCCCACCACACCAGACACCCCAAGCAACTGCCGCACCAACGCACTCCGATTCTCCTACGAAGCATTCACAACAAAACTCGACGCCGTCATCGCCGCATCGCTCAGTCAATAACAGACACGGCCTAGTCGTCATCTACCCCAAATGCAATCGGCTCAATCTTCACCGATTCCCCCTTATGCATCACCCCCACCACCGAGCCCACAAAAAACTCCTGCGCATTCTCCAAATCCACCCGCCGAAGAACCTCGCAATCAATCCAAGACGAACACTGCGACAGCATCGGACTCCCCGTCTCCAAAGTTCTGCACGCCAGCGTATCAAACGGATCAAGCCCAGGCACATGAATCGCAGAGTCAGCCCCATTGAGCCGGCGACCAAACCGACGCTCAACAAATGTATCCCCCTCGTCAATAAACCCAATCGCAAACGACCGAGAATCCCGAATCAGCGGATCAATCTCATGCCCCTTCCGCATCGACACCCCAACCATCAATGGCTCAGTCATCAACCAATGCACCGACTCCACAAGCACCCCCGCCCGCGACCCCTCATGGCAAGCAGTCATCAAATACCGCCCACGCGCAATCCGCGCAATGACCCGGTCAATCAGTTGCTTGCCCGACGCATCCATCGAAGTACTCCATAGTCAATTCTGAAAAAAGACAGCGATACCCCCCAACCCCCCAGATCGACCCTCTACCGCACTCGGTTTCCCCAACTTCCTCAACTTCGCACAATTTCATTGCCCGCGCATATTCAACCCGCCAAATACCGCAATCTCTTACCGACCCTCGACTTAGAACAGATTATCAGCAATGCCACCGCCCCACACTATCCACATTCAATCCCCAAAATACCATACTGTGGGTAAAGGGGGTTGCGTTGTGGGTCGAAGTGGGACATAATCCCATTCATGAACCCCATCGAGGCCCCAACCCGTGCCATTCACCGGACAAGCCAACGCGACGATCGACGCCAAAACGCGCCTCGCAATCCCGGCCAAGTTCCGCAACCGATGGGATCCCAACCAGGACGGAACCACATGGTTCTGCATCCCCTGGCCACAAACCAAAACACTTCGGCTCTACACCCACGCAATGTTCAACGAACTCTACTCAGCAGGCAGGAAAGCACCCAGCCTGACACCCTCCCCAGATCAAGCCGAGCTCGATGCGATTCTCTTCTCAGCAGCAGAAGAAGTCGATGTCGATGCCAACAACCGTATCCGTTTGCCCGCATGGCAGGTCGAGACCCTAGCACTCCCACGCGACATCATCGTGATCGGAGCGGGCGACCGACTGGAGATCCGAGACCGAGAATCCTGGCAAGCTGCCTTCAACGAGAAGCTCGCCCGTATGCACGAGACTGCTGAAAAAATCAACAGTCTCCCGACCGAAAGATGACAAACCACGCCCAAGGGTTGCAAAGACGCACCCAAAGGCCCAAGCGTCGATGGAAAAAGCACTGCCTGCCCAAACCATCGAAACAATCCGGACCGAGCAATGGTAAGCGCGGGGTTCTGTTTCCCCCAAGCCCCACCAAGGATGGGATCGAGGTGCAAGGACGCACCACGGTCAGGGACACAACCCCGGCAGGGGTCGCCACCAAACACTCGGAACGAAAAAAAACGCCCTCCCGACCACCACCGGGAGGGCTTTTCAATTTTTACATCTCAACACAAAAATACTCAAGGCCTCAAGAGCACACGCCCATAGTCCAGCCCGCCAAGACCCCCACCAGTCCAACGATACCGCATATTGAGCTCCGTCTCATCACCAAGCCCACCCAACGGCACCGGGAACATCTCCAAAGGCACATACCTCTGCTCCCACTCATTATAAAACGCCTTCTTATATAAAGAAGGAATATTAACAAAACTCATCCAAGTCTCAGGAGAAATCGAAGTCCGCGCCCGCCCGCTTTCCATCGTATTGATCGACCCATCAAACATCAACTTCGCCGGCCGCGCATGGTCATAGGCAAAATAAGGCGACCCCTCCTGCTCGCGATCAAACTCCTCAAACATAAACACCTTGCCATAAGGCACCGCAACCTCATGCATATACCGCTGAACAACCAAGTCCTGAGACCCAACCCCCTGCGTCTCAAACAAATGAGGCGTATTAGACCGAGGCCCATACGACAAACGATCATCAGGCAAATACCCCGCAGGCACCACCGAATAACTCGAACCAAACGACCACAACTGACGCATCCCAATATGGTCCCAGTTCATAGTCATGTCGTACCCCTCCGTCGCCTCAGGATACCCATCCCCATAAGGCACACTCGACGGATCATTCAAATACCCCAGCGGATTCGCCTGCCAATCAAGCAACTGCCCATCAGCAGGATCCGCCCACATCGCATCGGCCACATTCCCGCCCATGTAATCCGCAAGCACAAGATGCGAATACCGCCGCTGCATCACCCGTTGAATAGACGGC
>JAESRA010000234.1 GCA_016764895.1 Phycisphaerales bacterium
CGACCAAATCCAAACCCTCGCCAAAGACCTCACCGAAGAAGAACGAAAAATCATCCTCAACGACGGCACCGAAGCACCCTTCTGCGGCAACCTCCTCGACAACAAACTCGATGGCACCTACCACTGCCGCCTCTGCAAACTCCCACTCTTCGGCAGCAACTCAAAGTTCAAATCCGGCACCGGCTGGCCAAGCTTCTTTACGCCAGTGGACCCAGACCATGTCCTCACCGAATCCGACACCACCCTCGGCATGACACGCGAAGAAATCACCTGCACCCGCTGCGGCGGACACCTGGGCCATGTCTTCCCCGACGGCCCAGAACCCACCGGACTCCGCTTCTGTGTCAACTCAGCATCACTCGAGTTCTTTGAAGACGGCAAAGACATCCCCGAAATGGGCAAGCCAGCGGCACTCCAAACCGCCTACTTCGCCGGCGGATGCTTCTGGGGCATCGAAGACCGCTACGCCAAACTCCCCGGCGTACTCAATGTCATCTCCGGCTACCAAGGCGGCGACGACACCAAAACAACCTACGAAGAAGTCAGCTACGGGACCACAGGCCACGCCGAATCCGTCAAAGTCATCTTCGACCCATCCGTCATCACCTACAACGAACTCCTCGCCTGGTTCTTCCGCATCCACGACCCAACCCAAGGCGACCGCCAAGGCCCAGACATCGGCACCCAATACCGATCAGCCATCTACACCACCTCCGACGAGCAACACCAAGAAGCCCAGGCCTTCATCCAAGCCCAACAAAAAGAAGGCCGATGGTCCAAACAAACCATCACCACCGAGCTTCGATCCGAATCCAACGCCAAGTTCTACGAAGCCGAAGAGTACCACCAAGACTACTACGCCCGCACCGGCGGCGCATGCGCCGCCCCAATCTACCCCGAAGATTAAAGCAGTTCCGAACGACTCTTCAATCCCCGGTAGAACGGGCTTCCAGCCCGTTTCTTCAAGTGTAGATAAATATAAGAAAACGGGCTGGAAGCCCGTTCTACCGAAAGAGAGCGAATCATCTAACACCACTTCATTGACAATACCCAAGTGCCCGCTCAATCGCCCCGACCAGTGTGTGCAACGCAAGCATATGAAGTTCCTGAATACGATCCGCAGTCTCACCAGGAACAACAAACTCCGCATCACCTTTCCCAGCCAGTTCCCCACCATCTTTGCCAAGGAACAACGCGACATGCAACCCCTTCCCCTTGGCAACATCCACCGCCTTGATGACATTCTCCGAGTTCCCCGAAGTCGACATCCCAATCAACACATCACCCTCGTTGCCAAGCCCTTCGATCCACCGGCTGAAAATTTGCTCGAACCCATAGTCATTGGCCGTGCAAGTAATATGCCCGGGATCAGCACACACAATGGCCGGGATTGATGGCCGATCTTTGCGATACCGCCCGGTCAACTCCTCACAAAAATGAATCGCATCGGCGCACGACCCGCCATTGCCGATCGCCAGCACTTTGCCGCCTTTGTTGATTCGGTCCGCAATCACCGCCGCCAACTCGGCGACCTTGATCGCATTTGTGGCATCGCCAGCAAACACCCCCGCAAGCCGGGCCGCCTCGGCCAACTCGGCTTGAATCACATCGGTCTGGTTCTGTGTTGTGGTCATGGTCAATGATATGTCACGACCACTTGGTCATGTGCCATTTCTTTTTGCCTCGGCGAATCGCGATAAATGAGCCGTAAAGCAGGTGGGATTCGGTCAGTTGGGTGTCCTTGCCAATCTTTTCGCCATTGATCGACACCGAACCCTCGCTGAGAAACTCGCGGGCCTCGCGATTCGACGAAGCGAGTTTGGTCGATTTGAGCATCTCGACCATATCAACACCACCGGCCAGATCAACCTTGGCATATTCAGTCGTCGGCACACTGGCAAAGACTTCAAGCATCGTCTGCTCATCGAGCAAGCCAATATCACCACTGAACAACGCCTTGCCCGCCGCTTCGGCGTTCTCCATCGCTTGCTGCCCATGAAGAATCTTGGTCGCTTCCTGGGCGAGTGTTCGCTGAAGTTCTCGCTTGCCGGGGTTGTCTTGATGCCGAGCGATGAGTGATTCGATGGCGTCTTGATCGAGGAATGTAAACACCTTGATCCACCCCTCGGCGTCTTGGTCAGTCGCGTTGAGCCAGAACTGGTAGTAGGCGTAGGGGCTCGTGCGATTGGCCGTCAACCACACGGCTCCGGTCTCGGTCTTGCCGAATTTTCCGCCGTCGGCTTTGGAAACGAGGGGGGCGGTGAGGCCAAATGAAGTCTTGATTGAATCTGTACCAATATCTTTGGCTATTTTGAGTGCTTCTGTGTCAAACTCCGTACCCGAAATGTGTGCATCCGCCCCCGCTTGGGCGGCCAACTTCCTACGAATCAGATCACTCCCCGCCACGATATTCCCATATTGATCACTCCCCCCAAGTTGCACCGTCACGCCCTCATGCTCATACAAATGTGCAAAGTCGTACGCCTGCAAAATCATGTATGAGAACTCGGTATAACTGATCCCCTGCTCGCGGTTGTTGAGCCGTTCCTTGACGGACTCCTTCTGCATCATCATGTTCACCGAAAAATGCTTCCCAATATCCCGCAACGCTTCGATGTACGAAATCTTGCTCAACCAATCGTTGTTATTCAAAGGGATGTAGTCGGCCCCATCCATCTTGTTGAGGATCGCATCATAAATCGGCTTCTGGGCATCGACATTCCCCTGCACAATCTCCTCGGTCATCATCATCCGTTCAGCACTCTTGCCCGACGGATCACCAATCAACCCCGTCCCGCCACCCATCACCACCACAGGCACATGCCCGGCCCGCTTGACATGAGCCAGCAGCATAATCGGCACCAGATTCCCAATGGTCAACGAATCCGCCGTCGGATCAAACCCAGCATAAATCTTCCGAGGCGACTTGTCAGGATCAGCCAAGTGCTTCGACAGCCCTTCCTTATCCGTACAGTCCTTCAGAAGCCCACGCCATTCCAACTCGTTGATTAGGTCGATCCGCTTGCTCATGCTGGGAGCGTAGGTCGGTTCGAGGGTATGGTGTAGTTGCATGGGCCAAGAGAAGACCCCCTCCGACCGCCAAGCGCGGCCACCTCCCCCGTCAGGACGGGGGAGGAGCAAGAAAGATCATGGCAAACGAGCTTTGACTTCCCAGTCCTTGCTCGTTGCATCGTTGGACCAATGCTGCATGTCGTTGTACTCATCCCAGCCCCACTGCTCGGCGTGCCCGTCGATCATCCCAACGATCCCTTTGCCATTATGCCGGAGTGAGACGCCGCCGGAGTTATTTCCTGGGGACTCGGCATTGGCAGAGTAGACATCCTCCCACTGGCGTCCAGTGGTCGAGTACAAACGCGGAGGCTTGACAATAAAGTAGCCTTCGACAGACCCATAGCCGGGAAGAAGCGAAGGTTCAGCAATCGAGCGAGCACTGGAAAAAATCATCAAGTCGCTCGGACGCTGGATCTGGTGCATTTTATCGACATGGAACTTACCAAAAACCCGCCGACCCGCCGACGACCAAGGCAAATTGTCCCCATTGGCACCACCACCAACAAAATACGAATTCAACCCAAAGGACGGATACAGCGAAGCGACATATCGCATCCGTTCGTTCTCACTTCCAGCATGGAAGCTATCAATATCGGCCTCAAGCACATCGGCCAGACCCTCAACCACACGGCGGTCCATATAGAGCCCATCAAATTGGTAATCCATATACGGAATGAGCCGCCAAGGGTACCGTTTGCCAGCAATCGGTCCCACCGAATCACCTTTGAGATCCTTTGGAACAGTATTGTTCCTGACCATCTCTTGCCAGTGATTATCAGACAGAAAACCGGTGAGCAACTTGCCGCGATGATCGTCGCTGTAAAGCGTATAAGCCACCAAAACCTGAGACATCCCCGCCTGCTCACGAACCGCCCGAGCACTCTCCCGAGCCCCACCCAATGCAGGCAAAAGAATCCCAATCAGCGTCGCAATGATGGCAATGACCACCAAAAGCTCAATCAGTGTGAATGCGGATGTTTTTTGATGCTGAGCGGTCATGTTTTTTGCTCCTATCTAAGGCCAGTCCTCTACCAGTCTTTCAGCGATTTATTATCGTCCGTTATTGAGACCCATTCTCAATTTTTTTCCGAACGGACTTGAGAAACTCAAATTACCTCTCAATGATTAGCATGCAAATACTGTTTGGCAAGCAAGATTAGCGGTACGCAGGATATTTAATACATATTTGTCCTTTTTGATAGACCCGATTGTTTTGGCCAAATACGATGGTTTCCGAGTATTTTCGTAGTACATTTACCACACACGCGCAATTTCAGCCGAGAGGCCCGGCCGCATAAGAAGAGAGCACACAATGAACAGACCACTCCTCTGCCTTGCCCCCGCCTTGCTTATGGGTTGCTTTACCCAATCCGGGGCCGCTCAAATACTGGATGTCCAGTACAACACCCCCACACTCGATCGCTGGAACTACCCCTTCAACGGCTCACCCGGTACCCGCTTCGAAATGACATCCTTCGGCGCTCTCGAAACCCCAGGCTTTGACGATCATGATGCACAAGTCCTCCTCGGATTTGAAACACTCAACGACATCACCGCCGGGCTCGGTGCAGATCAATATCGGGTTCTCAGTGTCACCGTCACAATGACCGTCACCAACGATGACGACTTCATGTACGACCCCACACACGACACCTTCGACACCTATGGCGTACTCGGCGAACCATTCGACACAGACCCAGGACGACCACTCAACCTCTGGCTCACAGGCTACCGAGGCGGACAAGATCAAACCACCTACTTCGAATCCAGCCCCTTCGGCTTCACAGCCGATGTCCCACCAGCCCAAGGAATGCGCAACGCATTCGCAGCAACCTTCGACACCCTTGGCATCCCAACCGACATCTCAAACAATATCAAAGAACAGTTCAATGCAGTACCCCTTGCCATCGGACAATCCAACACAATCAATCCCGGCGATCTGGTTCCAGCAGACACCACCTTCAGCTTTACATTCACTCCCTGCCAACTCGGCGATCATCTCGAACTCGGCAAAATGCTCGACCTTGGCGAAATCCGATTCTCGATCTCTTCACTCCAGCCTGCAACCGGTGGCCCAGACGGAGGAGGAGGCGTCAACTACCCAGTCTGGTACAGCAGAGAAAACCCACTCTCCGAAATCCTGGGCTTCTCACCAACACTCCAAATCCAAGTCCAAATAGGCTCGCCAGGCGACTTCAACGGCGACGGTAATCGAGACTTCTTCGATATCTCAGCATTCCTCACAAGCTTCACCGCAAACGATCCAAGCGCAGATATCACAGGAGATTGCTCCTTCGATTTCTTCGATATTTCCGCATTCCTAACCGCATTTACAACCAACTGATCCAACACACCGGGGACACATTTCCCTCTATTTTTTCAAGGAGTACACGATGAAAGCAACAATGACACTCATCACCATCGCCGCAACAGCATTCGCAGCTTCGGCATCGGTGACTTCATTCACAGAGAACTTTGAATCTGGTGCCAATAACTGGCTCTCAGGCTCCCACGCCCCCCTTACATGGAACGCTACAGGGGCTCTCGACGGCAGTGCCTATGTCAGCAGTTCGGCAGACCTCAATGCAGCAGGCCCCTTCGGACTCACGCTGTTCCGTGGCGAAAGTAACCAAAACGCATCAGCCGGTGCATTTGTTGGCAATTACCTTGCCAGCGGGATCACCACCATCGAGTTCGATTTCCGTCACGACGCCGGGATCGATCTGGGCATCGCACTCCGCGTTTCTGGCCCATTTAACTTCCCAGGCTTCGGCGTTGAACAACCCACACTGATAGCCTCAGGCCAATGGGTACGCCTGAGCTACGACCTCAGCTTCTTCAACCCACTCCTGACGCTCGAAACCTTCCCTCCCACACCAGATTTCTATAACTCAGTCATGGAGGCCGTCGGGAATATCCAAGTATCCTCGTTCCGTCCTGATGGCTTGACAACCCCGCTGATTGCCAACTTCGATCTCGACAATATCTCGATCGTCCCAGCACCAGGCAGCATCGCAATCCTCGGTCTTGGATGCCTCACAGCATCACGCCGGCGTCGCAACTAATCTGCCCCCCCCCAACCCCCCAACCAACTCTTTCCCTTGACAGGAAATCCGTCGTGAACGGATTTCCTGTTTTTTATGTACTCATGAGGGAATGACCGGGGTGCGCCCGACCGAGTAGTAATGGAATCCCAGATCCCCAAGCTGCTGGCGGCGGTACAGGTTTCGGCCATCGAAAATAACCTTGCCCCTCATCACGCTGGCAAGCTTCTCAAAGTCCGGGCTCTTAAACTCAGGCCAATCCGTCGAAATCACAATCGCATCACAATCACGAGCACACTCGTACATGTCATCATGGATCGCAATGGTCTGCCCCATTTCCTTGGTCACATTCTCAGCAGCTACAGGATCAAACCCGCTGCACTCGACCCCATAGCCAAGGGCCTTGCGCACCAGCGTAAGGGCCGGCGCTTTACGAATATCGTCAGTCCGAGGCTTAAAAGCCAAACCCCAAAACCCAATCTTCTTCCCCTGAAGCCCCGATTCCCCACCAAAGTACTTCAGAATCTTCTTAAAGAACAAATCTCGTTGCCGTTCGTTCGTTTCGTGAACCGCCGTTGAAACCTGCATCGTCACGCCAGATTTATCACCCATCATCACACACGCCAGCGTGTCCTTCGGGAAACATGACCCGCCGTATCCCAGCCCCGGATACAAGAACTGATGCCCGATCCTGGAATCTGAACACATTCCTTCGCGGACGCGGTTGATGTTGGCTCCATAAGCCTCGCAAAGATTGGCCATTTCATTGATAAACGAAATCTTCGTCGCCAGGAAATTGTTGGAGGCATACTTCACCATCTCGGCACTCAACACATCCATGATAAAAATCGGATGCCCATTGCGAACAAATGGATCGTACAAATCACGGAACATCTCCCCCACCATATCAGATTCAACCCCAACAACAACCCGGTCAGGCTTGTTAAAATCGGTTACTGCATCGCCCTCTTTCAAAAACTCAGGATTGTCGGCCACATGAAACTCAATATCCCCCACAATCGACCGAATCCGGTCCCGCACCCGGAAGGTCGTCCCCACCGGAACCGTCGATTTAACCACGATCACCTTCGGCTTGGCATCACTACCCAGTTCCTTAATCGCGTTGCCAATATCCTCCGCCGCACCGTCAATGTACGACATATCCGTATGCCCCTTATCATCCGATGGCGTCCCCACACAGATAAAGATCATGTCCGCTTTCTGATACGCCGCCTTCTTATCAAGCGTGTACACCAACCGGCCCGACTGACGATTCTTAACCATCAAATCCGTCAACCCCGGCTCATAAATCGGACAAATATCGGCCTCAAGCTTGGCAATTTTCTCCGGATCAACATCCAAACAAGTCACATCATTGCCCGTATTGGCAAAGCAAACACCCGTCACAAGCCCCACATATCCCGTCCCAACCATGGTCAAATGCATCGTTCAGTTCCTTTCACCAATAGATCAACAAGGACAGGCAGTGTAGACCCTCGCCACCAAAATAGGCACCCAATGATTCCTCCAGAATCACCATTCTCGCGTGACAACCGCCTTGGCGATCACTACGATCACCCACAGCCCGACGCCCGGGCTCTCACCAGTACGAGTTGACCTAGCGAGGGTTCGGATGAGCAGCATGACCAAAGAACATAAATCAGGCCGCAAAGCCAATGTTGAAAAAAAAGCCGCCGTCAGAGCCGCTAAAACAGGAGCCCTCACAGCCCTGACTGCGGACCGACACGAACTCTACCAACTCTCCGTCCAGAATGTCGAAGCAGAAATCGACTTCATCGAAGAAGAGTTCAAAAACATCCGAGGCAAAAAAGCAAAATCCCTCCGCGAAGATTTCTGTGGCACAGGCAACACCTCCGTCGAATGGATCAAACGACGCAAAACCAACACCGCCGTCGGGCTCGATATCGACCAGCCAACACTCGACTGGGGAGCCGAGCACCACATCGCCAAACTCACCGACGAACAAAAAACCCGCGTCACCCTCCACAACCGCAATGTCCTCAAACCAGGCGACGCCACAGGCACCGACTGCGTACTGGCAATGAACTTCTCCTACTGGCTCTTCAAAACCCGCGACCAACTCCGCGACTACTTCAAATCCGTCCGCGATTCACTCGGCGACGACGGCATCTTCTTCCTCGACCACTACGGCGGCTCCGAAACCATGACCGAAACCGAAGAAACCAAATCCATCGACGCCGGCGGTAGCCGCTCCTTCACCTATGTCTGGCAACAAGAATCCTACAACCCAATCACAGGCGACTTCGTCTGCCACATCCACTTCAAGTTCCCAGACAAAACACGCATGAACAAAGCCTTCACCTACGAATGGCGACTCTGGACCATGGTCGAAATCCGAGAACTGCTCTCAGAAGCCGGTTTTGCCAAGGTCGATGTCTACTGGGAAGGCGAAGACGAAGACGGCGAAGGCAACGGAGAATACGAAGCAACCCTTGAGGGCGAGGCCGATCCCGCCTTTATCTCCTACATTGTCGCCTACGACTGAGCATCAGACCCAATCTCTCGATAGAATCACATGATGCAAGGCGTTGTCCAAATCCCAGATGAACTCAAGTCCCTCGAAGACATCATCGCTTCGGGCTTTGGTGCCGTCGAACAGGTCTTTGCCAAACAACTCGTCTCAGACCTAGAGCCCGTCGACCAAATGTGCGAGCATGTCGAACGCTACCGAGGCAAAATGCTCCGCCCAATGCTCGTGCTCCTCTGCGGTGCCGCGGCAAACCCAGACCTGACTAAACTCTTAAAATCCGGCTCAAACAACCAAATCATCACCAACGCCCACACCGTCTGCGGCGCCGTCTGCGAGATGGTCCACATGGCAACCCTCGTCCACGACGATGTACTCGACGAAGCAGAAATCCGCCGCCGGGGCAAAACCATCAACGCGCTCAAAGGCAACGAAACCTCCGTCATCCTCGGCGACTACCTCATCGCTAGTTCCTACGAACTCTGCTCATCCCTCGGCTCACCAATCCCAAGCCGCATCGTCGGCCGCGCC
>JAESRA010000235.1 GCA_016764895.1 Phycisphaerales bacterium
AGTCGCGGGTGTCATCCTTCATCCGCGTAAGGAGTTCTTGGAGTTTCGTACGCATTGGAGGGAATTGTAGTTGGTCGCCGTGAGGATTGGAAGGGGGGAGTGGGGGAGATTTGCGCACGGATGTGGTTGTTGGGGTATTGATTTATCTCGTCAACACAGAGTGAGAATATATGCTACCATATCCCAAACTAGCTCTAGGTGTATCCTAGCTTGATCACAAAGACCATTTGGATTCCGCACATGATTCCGCAGAACGACGATAAAGAATACACAAGGCTTCTTGATCGAAAACTTCAGATCAGTAGGTCTTCTGGGCAGCCAATAGCTGTAGATTTATTTGCAGGATGTGGAGGGTTGGCGTTGGGGCTTGAAGCGGCAGGCATTAAAACTGTTGGATATGAAATGGACTCAAGTGCATGTGAGACATACAACGCAAACCTGCATGGAATTTGTCATCAAGCAATGTTGGACGCAGATTTTAAGTTCGAGATTGATCACACTGTAGATATAGTTGTAGGGGGACCGCCATGCCAGCCATTCAGTGTTGGTGGAAAACAAGCTGGCCCACGCGATTCTCGAGATGGATTTCCTGCTTTTTTAGCAGCAATAGAGCAGTTGCAACCCAAAGTTGTATTATTTGAGAATGTCCGGGGGATGCTTTTTCGAAATAAAGAGTACTTACATAGCATTATTGAAGAGTTGATAAATCTTAACTATGTAGTCGAGAAGCCGAGAGTTTTGAAAGCAATCGAATATGGAGTTCCCCAGAAGCGTGAACGGTTATTTGTTGTGGCTCATCGTACGCATTGGGAATGGCCGGATTCGACCCATGATCTTCCGATTAGTGCTGGCGAAGCACTCGGAGGGATGGCATTTGAATATTCTGAGGACTCAAAGTATCTGACAGCGAGCATGGATGAGTATGTAGCGAGATACGAAAAGAAATCTAAATGTATCCGCCCTAGAGACCTCTACTTAGATCGGCCGTCAAGAACAGTTACATGTCGAAACTTGAATGGAGCTACTGGGGACATGATGAGGCTAAAGCTTAAAAATGGCAGGCGGCGAAGGCTGACCGTACGCGAAGGAGCAAGGCTGCAATCCTTTCCTGATTGGATCAATTTTTGTGGAAAAGAAGGTTCCCAATTTAACCAAGTTGGAAATGCTGTACCTCCGTTGTTGGCTCGTGCAGTTGGGGATTCGCTCTTGAAGGCCATTGAGGCGAGTGAAATTTGCTCAGATGAGATTGCAGACAAGCAGCCGCTTCAGAAAGACGGCTTGTTTGGCAATTTATTAATTGGAGTTTGACTAAGTGTCTGTAGATAAGAAAATTCTTGAAGCCCAACAACTGCTCAAAGCCATCGGATTGCCTTTAGGAGAAGATGAACTACGGACTGCAAGACGACAAAAGAGGCTGGCTATGGCGTTTCTTGCAGTTGCCAATATTAAACCAGAAACAGATTGGAAAGATGCATGTATACACGGGGATTCTTCTGGCCATGCTCTTTCTACTCGTGAAGTCATTGCTTTTTGGAATGAACATTACGAAGAGAATATCTCTTCAGGATCCTATGATGATGTGCGAAGAAAGGATTTGATTTGGCTAGTGGAGAGCAACTTAGTCCTAAGAAGTGCAATAAATCCTGATGCTAGCACAAATGATCCAACGCGAAAATACGCTGTTTCTGTAGAGGCGTCTGATTTGGTCAAGGATTTCGGTACGAATGATTGGCCTTCTTTGGTTGAAAACTTTAAAGGCAAGCATGGCGAAATAAAAGAGAGGCTGGCGAAGAAGCGGGCAATTGCCAAAATGCCAGTTCAGTTGCCTAATGGCGAAGAAATTGAGTTGTCTCCGGGCGAGCACAATGTCATACAAAAAGCAATTGTAGAAAAATTCTTGCCCATCTATGGGTATGACTCTGAGATTCTGTATATTGGCGACACGACAAAGAAAATACTTCATATTGAAAAAGAGAAACTTGAAGAACTAGGGTTCTTTGAACTCGCACATGATTCGCTTCCAGATGTAGTAGCTTACAGTAAAACTAAAAATTGGATATACCTGATTGAAGCCGTGCACTCATCAAATCCAATGAGTAGATTGCGGCACGCTTCATTGGAACGCCTCACGGCTCAATGTATTGCGCCGAGAATTTATGTCTCTGCATTTTTGAACAGAGCGGCATTTCGTGAATGGGTAGCAGAAATTTCGTGGGAAACTGAAGTTTGGATCGCTGATGCTCCTGAGCATTTAATCCACTTCAATGGCAATAAATTTCTTGGGCCACACAATCCGGATTAACCCACCGCTGCCACAACCTTTTGTGCGGCGTCGCCCAGATCGGCGGCGGCTTGGAGGGTTGGGAGGTCGGCGGCTGCGTCTTCTAGGATCTTTCGGCCGGCTTCTACATTGGTGCCTTCGAGCCGAACTACTAATGGGACGGAGAAGCCGATGGATTTGGCGGCGTTGACGATGCCTTGGGCGATGATGTCGCAGCGCATGATGCCGCCGAAGATGTTGACGAGGATGCCGTTGACGGCGTTGTCGGAGAGGATGATTCTGAATGCTTCGGTGACGGCTTCTTCGGTTGCTGAGCCGCCGACATCGAGGAAGTTGGCGGGTTCGCCGTCGAAGAGTTTGATGGTGTCCATGGTGGCCATGGCGAGTCCGGCGCCGTTGACGAGGCAGCCGATGTTGCCGTCGAGTGCGATGTAGGACATGCCGTGCTTGTCGGCCTCGACTTCTCTTGGGTCTTGTTCGTTTGGGTCGGCGAGGGCGACGATGTCTTTGTGGCGGAAGAGTCCATTGTCATCGAAGTTGAATTTGGCGTCGATGGCGATGACTTGGCCGTCGGGGTAGGTGTCGGTTGGGTCGGTGACGATGAGTGGGTTTATTTCTGCGAGTGAGCAATCTTTGGCGTGGTAGAGTTCGGAGAGTTTGAGCATGATGGTGGCGGCTTGGCGGACTTGTTTGCCTTTGAAGCCGAGTTTGAATGCGATTTCGTTTGCTTGGTAGGGTTGGAGGCCGATCTGGGGATTGATGGGTTGTTTGAAGATGAGTTCTGGAGTGTCGTGGGCGACTTGTTCGATTTCTACGCCGCCTTCGCGGGAGGCGATGAGGGTGTTGCGGCGGGTGTTGCGGTCGGTTGTTATGGCGAGGTAGTATTCGTCTGGGACTGATTGGCCTTGGGCGTTTGGGGGGCGGTTGGCGATGTCAACGCCTGCGGCGATGAGGAGGGTGTTGACATCGAGGCCGTCTTTGCCGGTTTGGGCGGAGACCATTTTGTTGGAGAGCATGAAGTCAGCGGCGACGGTGGCTTCGGCGGCGGAGTTGACGAGTTTGACGAAGCCGGCTTTGCCTCGGCCTCCGGCGAAGACTTGGGCTTTGATGACGGCGAGGGTTGAGCCGGATTGGGTGGTGATGTCGGTGTAGACTTTTGCGGCGTCGTTTGGGTTGGTGATTGTTTGGCCAGCGGGGACGGGGATGCCGAAGGCGGAGAGGAGGTCGCGTGCTTGGTATTCGTGGATTTTCATGGTGTTGCCGTCCTTGGGGAGGGGGGGTGTGGGGGGTGTGTGTTTGTTTGGTATAGTTTAGCGGGTTTGGTGGGTTGATGTGTAGGGGAGTTAGAGGATTGGGGCGAAGAG
>JAESRA010000236.1 GCA_016764895.1 Phycisphaerales bacterium
TGCGAAGCGGGCACATCATTCCACTGCTCATTCTCCGTATACACCGAACCATATTTTTCAACAAACTGCTCAGTCGTCACGCATGAGGCCACCGTCTCAGAAACCTCTTGGTTCGTAGGCCAAATGTCCTTCAAGAACACATCCTTGCCATCAGGAGTTTGACACAACGCCTCGTTATACACATCAACATCAATCCGCCCCGCAAGCGCATACGCCACAACCAAAGGCGGCGACGCCAAGAAGTTCCCCTTGATATCCGGATGAATCCGACCCTCAAAGTTCCGATTCCCAGACAAAATCGAAGCCACGGCCAACCCCCCCTCCTGAATCCCATCTTCAATCTCAGAAGGCAAAGGCCCAGAGTTCCCAATACAAGTCGTGCAACCATACCCAACAGTCTGGAACCCAATTGAGTCAAGGTCCGCGCTCAGGTTCGCCTTGTCCAAATACTCCGTCACCACCTTGGACCCCGGAGCAAGCGAAGTCTTCACCCAAGGCTTCCGATTCAACCCCAACGCCCGCGCCTTGCGAGCAACCAGCCCCGCCGCCACAAGCACATCCGGGTTCGAAGTATTCGTACAAGAAGTAATCGCCGCAATGACGATCGACCCATGCTTGAGTTCCGAAGTCATCCCAACTTCCGCCGGGCGCGATTCAGCCGTATGCGTAATCGTCACACTCTTATCAACATCCGCTGCATCAACCCCAAGACCCTGAGGCCCCATCGGCCTCACAAGCATCTCAGCAAACGCCGTATGCAACGAATCCAAATCAATCCGATCCTGAGGCCGCTTCGGCCCCGCAACACAAGGCTTCACCGTCGATAAATCAAGCTCCAAAGTCGCCCCAAACTCAGGCACCGCCGCATCAGGTGTCCAGAAAAACCCCGACGCTTTCGCCCACGCCTCGGTGAGCGCACATTCCTCTTCACTCTTGCCCGTAAACCGGAAGAACTCAATCGTCTTGGCATCAATCGGGAAGAACCCGCAAGTCGCCCCATATTCAGGAGCCATATTGGCAATCGTCGCCCGATCAGGAATCGACAACTGCTCCATCCCCTCACCAAAGAACTCAACAAACTTCTCAACCACGCCATGAGCGCGAAGCATCTCCGTCACCGTCAGCACCATGTCGGTCGCCGTCGCGCCCTCAGGCAACTTGCCTTTAAGTTTGAACCCGACCACTTCTGGCGTAAGCATGTACACCGGCTGCCCACACATCACCGCCTCGGCCTCAATCCCACCAACACCCCAGCCCAAAACACCAACCCCATTAATCATCGTCGTATGCGAGTCCGTCCCCACCAACGAATCCGGATACACCCACTGCATCCCATTCACATTCTTCACCAAACACCCCCGAGCCAAATACTCAAGATTCACCTGATGCACAATCCCCGTCGCAGGCGGCACCGCCCGAAAATTATCCAACGACTCCTGACCCCATTTGAGGAATGTATACCGCTCCGCATTCCGCGAAAACTCCTTCTCCGCATTGATCGTCAACGCCACAAAGCTCGCAAAGTCATCCACCTGCACCGAGTGATCAATCACCAGATCACACGCCACCGCCGGATTGATCGCCGCCGGATCCCCCCCAAGGTTCTTCATCGCATCCCGCATCGCCGCCAAATCCACAACACAAGGCACTCCGGTGAAATCCTGCAACACCACCCGCCCAGGCATAAACGGCATCTCCACAGACTTCACCGCCCCCGCGTTGTACCCCGCCAACCCCCGAATATCATCCTCGGTCACAATAAACCCATCATGATTCCGAACCATCGCCTCCAAAAGCACCCGAATCGAATACGGCATCCTCGACATATCCCCCAACCCCGCCTCCTCCAAAGCCCCAAGCCGAACATAGGAATAGCGCTCGCCATTGACATCAAGATTCGAGGCAGCATTAAACGGGTCAGTAGTCATCGAAAATCTCCATAAAGTGGTGTTCTACAAGTAGTATCGGCCACAACCCGCCATGAATCAAATCAATAGCATTTACAAGATCAATAGAAATAATTTATAGTGATTATTGGATCAAGAGGGTTAGTCATTTCGACTTCGAGTTGAGCTCGATGAGTTTCTTCCAATCAATCTCACCATTATCAAGGCAGTAGGTGTTCGTAAACTCCTTGGTGAACTTGTTGACCATTTTGCTATACGAATGGTCAAACTCTGAGTTCTTCTCATGAGCCAAATGCCCAAGCGGCTGGATGATCTCTTCATACAAATCGTCACGATTGGATATAAACTTCCAAAACCGCTGTCCGCACAGTTTCTGATAGTCGCCTTTATCAGGATTGTTGTCAATCCCATAGCAGCAACCATTGATTGGAACAACAGAAACTCCAGAGCCGCTCGTTCTGATTGTTTTAGCTGCTCGAATGAAATCGGTTTTCATTTTCTTAACACTGCTCGAATTGCCCCAGTGGGGGCCAGATTTGATGGTGACAATGTGCCGGCGATCATTGTCAGAAAACTCAAGATCGATGCCTTCGATGCCAGACTTCACGCCGTCATACACCAACTGATTGATATAAATAGCCAGTCCTTCGAGCCAGTTCCCAAACAGAGTTTCTTCACGAGAAGAACTGTACGCATCCACAATGCCGTTCACAATCTGGCTTGCTGTTTGAGTGTTCTTCGCTTTGAATAGGTAGATATTCTTGCGTTTGAGTATCTTTGCAAGTTTGAGCTTTCCCAAACTCTCGATCCTCTTGGTGTGAAACACGCCAATATTCTCTTCAACATACCGCACAACATCATCAATATCAAGATCGTTCATCACTGTTCCTTCGCTATGAATCTACACATTGACGAGACTGCCCCGAAACACGCCGGTCAAGGCAAGTTGCTCTGCTACCGCTTTGACAACCGGCGGAGAAACAGCGTTCCCCAATAAACGCTTGGTATGCGATGGATTCTCGAGCTTTACAAAGAAATCCGGGAATCCCTGAAGCGATGCAGCTTCAGAATCCGAGATTGAGCGATAATGCCCCGGCTGAAGAATCTCATGCACAAACGCATCACGATAGTTCTCAGGAGAACAATCGCTCACACCCCGGGTCGCCACAAAGTCCTTCGACCCCGTAGCCGTCAGTGTAGAGAAAAAGGTACAATCAGGCAGATAGATCCGGCAAACTCCATCAATCCCGCTCGAAAGTCTGCGATTGAAAAATTCATACTTCCCGCCCTCTTCATACCTCCGCAATATATTTAACTTCACAAGCTGATTCAGTTCCGACTTCTTCAAATCAGGCACAAGTGCCTTGATGTTTTCAAAGCTCATTGGATTCCCGTCGCAATCCCCATACATAGATTTCCGACGATTCTTGAGAATCACCATACAGATTTCTCTTTGCCGAACAGTTGTTTCGTAAATGTCCCAACTGTGTATGCTCGTCGGCCCGTTCCGAATATCAGTCAGCACAAAGAACGGATTGTTCTGCCCCTTAGAAATGAGCTTGTCGAACCCAGGATTAATCCGATTCCCCGCAAGATCCCGCTCCATCGGAACAAACCGCCCGGCCTTCCTCGGCTTTCGAATCTTATCAAAGACCTCATACAATCGCTGGTGCCCATCGGTAGGCGTAGGCCATTGAAACTCATCCGTTGTTGACTCTTTGTGAGTTCCCACAATAAAGACCCGGGCCCGGTTCTGTGCCAATCCAAAGTCATACGAGTTGAGCAACTTGTAATGAACCCGATACCCCAACGATTTGAATGATGAAAGAATCGAATCCAAGCACTCTCTGTGCCGAGGATCGATGAGCCCTTTGACATTCTCAAAGATAAACGCCCTGGGCCGCGATTGATCCACCAATCGAATCACATCGTTCCAGAGTTGCCCCCGCTCATCCTCTAATCCCCGATTCTTACCCGCGATCGACCAAGACTGACAAGGAACTCCCCCAACCAGCAAATCATGATCTGGCAGTGATTGAATCTCAGTAATATCCCCGAGATTGCACTCCGAAGCGGTCTCAAAATTGGATTCATACACCTGAATCGCATGCTTCTCAATCTCAGAAAACGCGATGCAGCGATGCCCCAGCTCCTCAAGCGCGAACCGGAACACCCCAATTCCAGCAAATAAATCTATAAACTGCAGTGCCATACCGATTCACCCATGTGTTTAGATACTAATCTGAGCCACTATAGCATGCTACAGCAAAATAGGCAAATGTTAGGGGTTTACTTTCTGCGCACCTTGAAGTAACGCCCGCTCAAACGCCCCCGCCGCATGACTCAAA
>JAESRA010000025.1 GCA_016764895.1 Phycisphaerales bacterium
CGACCTCCCTCGGCCCCTCTCCAATCCGCTCAAGCTCCCCCCTCACCCCCCTCAATCACTTCTTTAAACCCCTCCGGAATCCAACCAACCCCGAGATGTCGAATCTCTGTTCTACCAATATTGATGTTAATGGTCCAACTCACATTGTAATTGGCTGTCGAATAGGACCCCGAATAACTCTGCCCAAACCCAGCCCCCACGCACCCACACAACACCATCGCTCCAACCCATACCCACTGAATCCCATTCTTCATAGCAGTCTCCTTCATCAATCCATCATCATAATACTCTATCATCTCTATATCTGTCTATATCAGCACCTTATCAGATCCGTACCGCTCCATTCCCCGGTTGCATCATCCCCACCCATTCCTCGCCACCCATCTCCCGCCACCCATCCTCCAATAGACACCCTACAGTCACCCATGAATCCGCAAAAACGACAGCTCATCGCCCTCACAGCCGCCACACTCGCCCCCCTCCTCCTCACCGCATGCTCAACCATCGGCCTGACAGGTGGCTCCTCAGGATCAAGCATCACCAAAGACTCCCAAGGCCTCACCTTCTCCACAAAATACCCCACCAGAGCATACCAATTCACAGACAAAAATACCGCAGATATCTACCTCACAGACCTCTCAGACGACGAACTCGCCGCATTCTTCACAAAATCACAAGACTGGTCACAAATCTCAGGCACCATCGCACAAATACACCTCTTCCTCAACCCAAAACCAGGAAGCACCCCCATAGAACCCACCGCAGCCTCCGCCTCAATACGATGGATCGTCATCGCCAATGGCCAAATCGGAATCTACGACGGCGCAGGCTTCTTGCTCCCAGGACGACAAGTCGCCAAAGGACACATCTCAGGATCAATCCGCAACGCACCCCTCCGCCTCACACGAAAAACCCCAGGCTTCGCAGACCCACTCATCACACCAGAAATCAACATCAAATTCGCCACCAAACTCGACGAGCAAACCGCCATCGAACTCGCCTCAAGAGTCCAAGCCCTCGCTGCAAGAGCAACACCAATCCAATAAAAAAACACAACTCCAAAAAATAAACAAGCCCGCGCGAGCATTCACTCACGCGGGCTTGTTCTGTATAAACCTACAACGACCAACAACCCTTACGGGCAACCAGCCCCAAACGCCGTCAAGAATGCAGAAATATCAAAGAAGTCAAAACTCCCATCATCAGTCAAATCCGCCGAAGGATCCAAATCCCCAAACGCCGTCAAGAACGCAGAAATATCAAAGAAGTCCAGCATCCCATCACCGGTAAAGTCCGCAACACAATCACCGCCATTACAAACCATCGTCGAAATCGAGAACCCATCAACCCCACCCTCAACAAGCGAGTCAGCACCCTCATCGTTCATCGTAATACGAACCGTAAACAACGGGCTCGACTCAACAAAATCACTCACCAAATACCGCTTCATCTCCCAACCAACAGTGTCATCAATCTCATCAACCAAAAACCACTGAATCCCAAGATTCGGCGAAAACTCAACAGTCATCCGCTCACCATCAGCAGTATTCACCCAAGCCCAAAAACTCACCACCGGCGCCTCCATCACACTCGTATCAACAAACGGTGACAAAATCCGAGCAGGCCCCCCATCAAGATCCTCAAAAACCCCGCCCCCAGTCACATAGCAAATCCCAGAGCCATCCGCATCGTTCGGTGCCCCACCATTGGCCGTCGATCCAATCGGACTCCGCCGCTCCCAAGGCCCATCACTCACCCCACCACTCTGCACCATCCAGCCCGTATCAGTCTGGAAATCATCGGCAACATGCACCGTCAACCCATCAAGTGCAATCGTCCGCAACGCCGCGCTGGCCCCGTCTTCTGGATACTCCGTCGTATTCCCATCGGTATCTGAAATCTGGAAGTAATACGAAAGCTCACCCCCACAATCCGTCGCAGGCAATTGACCCTCAAAAGTCGAAGCATCAACCATGCTCGTAGCCAACCCCGCATACCCCGATCCATTATCAACAAACAACACAGGCAATCCCACAATCGTCCGCCCATGAAAATTCGTAATCTCAAGCCGCACCACCTCGCCCCCATCAGGCGACACAAACTCAGGAGCAGCAATCACATCCCCCTGAATCGTCCGAGGCGCCGCAATCCCAAGCGGATTCGCAAGCGCATTCTGCAACCCACCATTAAACAAGTTGCACCCATTATTCCAACCACCACCAGCCCCGCAACCAGCATTGGTATGAATCCCAATCGCCTGATTGTTATTGTCATCAAGAATCACCGACCCAGAGTTCCCCCCAGTCGTGTCCGTCGTATACCGAACAACATTCCCAGAATACCCGCGAAAAGGACCAACATGCGTCTTCTGCACACCATTCCAAGTCGGCGACACCGGAGACGATACAACCCCATACCCAGTAATTCGAATAGGACGACCATCATTGGCAATCATCGATCCCGCCAGCGTATGCGAATCGCCCTGCGCATCCAAAGGCGAAAGCCCCGTCCCCGTATTGTCAAACACCCCAAAGAACCCCCAGTCATTCCCAAGCGTCGCCCCCCCCGCCTGTCTCTGCACCGAGGCCCCATCAAGCACATACTGATCCTGAGGCGGAGGATTCTGATACCCACCACCACCACTCGACAAAGGCACATTAAACTGCACCACATTCCCACCACTCGGGCTGCAATGCCCCGCCGTCAACATTGTATTGCCATGCTCAGAAAACAACCAAGCACTGCACCCAATCGGCATCAACCGAGCATCACGCGGATCACTCGAAGGCACCCGATCATCAACACTAAAACAAATCGAAGCCCCCGCCACCGGCGCCGAAGCCTGCACCCCAGAAATCACCACCCGATCAGCAGTCACAGAACCCGGAGCCGCCATAATCTCCACCCGCACCGCATTCCCATTAAAATACGCCGTCGTATTCCCCCACACTTGCAACGCATCATAATCCAAATACTGCTCATACCCATCAAGCAGCGAAGTCACCCGCAAATAGCTCTCCCGCCCGTCGCCAGTCGCCGACGACAAATCAACATCCCCAAACTCCACCCGCAACCACTCCGCATCCTCAACCCGCACCACCGTAGACCACACCGGCTCCTGAATCTGTTGCCTTCCACTCCTTGCCTGACTGCTCCCCCCAACAACCAACCCAGAATCAATATCCATCTCAATCTGTCGATGACTTGGCTCAAGCATCTCAACAGAAACATCCTCCCACAAACTCCCCTCCGTCTCACCCATCTCCCCCGCAAACGAACCCATAGCCACACCAGAAATCGACAAAACAATCAATGCAAACCGCATAGCAACCATCCTCCTCGCCAAAGCCAAAACGACCCCAGCGTGCTTACCCAATATTCACGAAAAACCAAAGTGTCATGCCCGCCATCAACCCCACGAAGACAACGCGCAACCAGAAATACGACCCAAGCAGACTATCCACTCACCAACCGCAACACAAGCAAAAAACACCCAATCCAACACGAGTTTGAACAGTTTTACCCACTCCCACTATACCACTGGTCCAGCGATCTCTCACAAGCTCCTCGATAAAGTACCCCAAGCACCTCCCCATCAAGCCCATGCCCATGAAGCACAGGCCCGCTCATCGCATCAAACCGATCAGCATCACACATCATCAAATCAGGATCAGCAATATTCGACTCCCCCCGATACCCCGTCTCAAACATCATCCGATACGCCCAGTACCGCGAAGCATACAACTCAAAGGCCCCCTCCTCACTGCTCGCAAGCTGATTCCCAAACCCAGGATTATCCAAATCAGTATCCACCAAATGCTCGTCATGCGTCACAATATCAGACCCAAAAACAACCCGCCCCTCATACTTCTTCAAAAACGCAACCAACTCCCCCGTAGGCTGCTTACTCAACTCCCGAACCATCCACTTGGTCGCACTCGTATCAACAATCAGCCCCGGATGCCGATCAAGCAATCCACCCACAAACCCAAGGTCTTCGGGATACCCCCCCATATGCGCACCCAAACACTTCATCCCCGTCTTCTCAAGCAGCCGGTGCAACGACTCATACTGCTCCTTCTTGGTCCCATACACCGACGCATCCTTATACATCGTAGAAAACCAAGTATCCGGATCCGCCACATGCACCATCAGCGACATCCCAAGTTCCCGAGCCCGCTCCGCAATCTTGATCTTCCAAGGCGAATCAAAAGGCACAATCTCCCCAGCATCAAGCCCCATCGGCTTCACATAATCCCGCAATCGCGGCGCACCCCAAAACTTAATCATCCGAGCCCCACGCTTGTGCCATTCCTCTAAGTTCTCAAGAAACCCCTCCGTATGCGCCCACTTCCGATCCTCATGCATGTACTCAGGAATCGCCACAAACCGCACCCGATCCCCCAACACTTCCTTCACCGCATCGGCCTGTGCCAACTGCGTCTGCGAATACACCCGCTCAATCCCATACAAATCGCACACTTCTTTATACACCTTCGCCGCCCGCGCCCCATTGATATGCACATGCCCATCAATAATCGGCACTGCCGGAGCCCCAAGCCGCTTGGCCTCGGCGCGATAATCCAATCCAAGCCGATTCGCCGCCGTCATCTGGGTTTGCTCGCTCATCCGTCTATCCTCCACATTCACCAATACAAATGCCCACAATCATAGACCCCTGAAATATACACCCAACCGATCAGTTAGTTATTCCAACCCCCATCATAAACATGTCCACCCCAGACGCAAAAATCTCCATCGCCCTCGCCCACGACTGGCTCGTCGCCCGCCGTGGAGGCGAACTCGTCTTGGACGCCATCACGACCCACCTCCTCAAACCAAACCACAAACCAGACTACCGAATCACCCAGCTCTACACCATGTTTGATTCGGGCACCCAAATCACCCCCGCCATCGACGCGATCCCCAGAACAACCTCCACCCTCAACCACCTCCCCAAACCCCTCCGCCGCTGGCTCCTCCCGCGATACCCCAAAGCCGTCGCAGAACTCTCCCGCAAACTCGCCATCCGACACGAGCTCCAGCCCATCGACCTCCTCATCTCCACATCCTCCGCCGCCATCAAAGCACTCGTCCCCCCAGCAGGCGTCCCCCACATCTGCTACTGCCACGCCCCCGCCCGCTACCTCTGGTCACAAACCGACCAATACACATCCCAGCCAGGACTCAAATCCAGACTCCGCGCCGCAGGACTCGACCACTTCGGAGACAAGCTCCGCGCGTGGGACGCGTCAACCACAGACACCGTCACCCAGTTCATCGCCAACTCACACTTCATCGCCAATCAAATCAAAGCAACCTACGCCCGCGACGCCGTCGTCATCCACCCACCCGTCCGCACCGACTACTTCACACCCCCCCA
>JAESRA010000237.1 GCA_016764895.1 Phycisphaerales bacterium
TCCGGCCCCCCCGCGCCGGCTCAATATCCCCAAGCTCAATCTCAACAACATCCTCACCCACATCCTCAGCCAACGCATACGCACTCGCCCCATCATCAAACACCAACCCCTCGCTCCCCGCCCCGCCCACCGGCGAAAGCCCCGCACCTCTGCCATCACCGCCGAGGATCAATATCCCAGCAATCCCAATCAACCCCAAGCCCACAACACCGCCCACGAGAATCTTCGTATCCATTGGTCACTCCGTTCTGATTACCCAGACTAACGCACCAAAAGTACCGAATGACACAAAATCCGATAAAAAAAACGCCGCCCCATAAATGGGACGGCATGAACTCTACAAAGTGGCGAGAGAGAGACTTGAACTCTCGACCTATGGGTTATGAATCCATCGCTCTGACCGACTGAGCTACCTCGCCAAAGGTCAATCATGTATTGGATCAACAGTGATTGGTCGGAATGATAGCAGACCAACCCCCCGTGGAAAGCCCCAAATCAGGCAAAACCGGGTTCACTGAGATTCAGGACTTCTTCTCGTCGGATGTCGGCTCATTGGACTGTGCGACCGGAGTCGCTGTCGTATGGGCCGAACTCATCATATCGGGATTATTCGGGGCTTTGGCAGCATCAAACTTCGGCGGCTGGGCAGATTCATTGCCCTGGACATTGCCTTGGACATTACTCTGGACATTGATCTCATCACCAACCTCCTTAAGCCCCTTCTTAAACTGCACAATACCCTGCCCCAAGCTCTTACCAACCTCAGGCAACCGACGCCCAAACAGCAACAGCATCACAATGCCAACAATAAGCATTTCAGGCCAGCCAAGATTGGGCAAAAATCCAAGGGTGCTTCCAAGTGTGTTCATAGTGCTATTCAATGGTTCAGCCTTCCAAGAGTCAACGACAATCCCTATTTCTGATACCAATGTCTCAATTTTCAGCCAGTTTCAATTTTCAGCCAGTTCAACCACATTATGAAGCAACACCGCCACAGTCATAGGCCCAACTCCCCCAGGCACCGGCGAAACCCACCCCGCCACCTCACAAACCTCATCAAAATCCACATCCCCAACCGTCCGATTCTTCCCCGTCCCCTCGTCCAAAACCCGATTCACCCCCACATCCACCACCAACGCCCCCTCCTTGACCATCTCCCCTGTTATCAACCCCACAACCCCCGCCGCCGGAATCAGCACATCAGCAGACCGGCAAAGATCCCCAAGCCCCTCAGTAAACTTATTACAACTCACCACCGTCGCCTCCCGCTGCATAAGCAACACCGCGATCGGCCTCCCCACCACTACAGAAGCCCCAACAACCACGCACCGCTTCCCCTTGAGATCAATCTCCGTCGAATCAATCAGTTTGAGCGTCGCCAAAGCCGTACACGGCGCCCGCATCGATTGCCCATACACCACATTCCCAATATTGGCCGGGCTGACTCCCTCGACATCCTTATCCGGGTCCAGCAGCATCTTGATATGATGCGCATCAACCCCTTCAGGCAAAGGCATATGCACCATAATCGCATGCACAGATGGGTCTAGATTCAGTTCCATCACCTTGGTCTCAATCGTCCCTTGCGACGAGCCCATCTTCAGTTCATGGAGCCGATATTCGATCCCCAGTTTCTCGCATGTCCGCGCCTGATTCTCAGCATACACCCGCGCCCCATTATCCCCAGAATCCACCAAAATCGCATCGAGTTTCGCAGGCCTCCCAGCATCGCGCAGCTCCCCCGCCCGGATCGCCGTCTGCGTCCGAAACTCATCCGCCAATGCTCTTCCATCAATCAACCGTGCAGCCATAGGCAATCATAGCCCTCGCCCATCCAATCCCCGTATCATCTCCCTGTGAGCAACGCCAAAGCCAAAATCAAAGAACTCCGCGCCCTTCTGAGCCGCGCCAATACCGCCTACTACGCCGGCGATTCTGAACTCATGTCCGACTCCGAGTTCGACCAACTCCTCAAAGAACTCCAGGCCCTCGAACAAGCCCACCCAGAACTCCACGACCCAAACTCACCCACCGCCCGCGTCGGAGGCGAACCCATCGCTGGCTTCACCACACTCCCCCACGCCATCCCAATGCTCTCCATCGACAACACCTACAACCAGCAAGAAGTCAAACAATGGGTCGACCGAATGCACAAAGCCCTCGGATCACAACCCTCCGACTCCTCCGCCCTCTTCAACAATGATTCCTCCCCCACCTTCACCTCCGAACCCAAAATCGACGGCGTAGCCCTCTCCGTCCGCTACGAAAAAGGCCAGTTCATCCGAGCCCTCACCAGAGGCGACGGCACCCAAGGCGACGATGTCTCCCACACCGTAAGAACAATCAAGTCCATCCCACTCACACTCGTCAGCGAGAACATCCCATCAGTCCTCGAAGTCCGAGGCGAAGTCTACATCCCACTCACCGAATTCAAACGCATCAACCAAGAACGCGAAGAAGCCGGCGACGAACTCTTCAAAAATCCACGAAACGCCTGCACCGGCGCCCTCAAACAACTCGACCCCAAAATCACCGCCTCAAGAAAACTCGGCTTCCTCGCCCACGGCTCAGGCGAAATCTCAGACCCAAACTTCGCCACAGGCCACGCCGAATTCTCACAAAAAATCAAATCCCTAGGCTTCGACACCGGAACCCTCCGCACCACCCAACACTCCATCGACGACATCCTCAAAGCCATCGAACACATCGACCAACTCCGCCATTCCCTCAACTACGCCACCGACGGCGTCGTCATCCGCCTCGACTCCTACGCCCAACAAAAACAACTCGGCTCCACCAGCAAATCCCCACGATGGATCATCGCCTACAAATTCCCAGCAGAACAAAAAACCACCACACTCCTGAGCGTCCAACACCAAGTCGGCAAAACCGGCAAGATCACCCCCCGCGCCACCCTCAAACCCGTAGAACTCGCCGGCACAACAGTCTCCCACGCCACCCTCCACAACTACGGCATGATCCGCACCCGAAACCTCCACCTCGGCGACACCGTACAAGTCGAAAAAGCAGGCGAAATCATCCCCCAAGTCGTCGGCGTCATCGAATCCAAACGCCCCAAAAACGCCGAACCAGTCCTGCCGCCAAACCACTGCCCCGCCTGCCACGCACCACTGGAAATCGACCCCCCAGAAGCCCACGACGACCCCACCCTCGAAACCACCCGCCGCTGCATGAACCCCGAATGCCCCGCACAAATCCGCGAAAAACTCGTCTGGTTCGCAGGCCGAAAACAAATGGACATCGAAGGCCTCGGCGAATCCACCATCGACCTCATCCGAACAACCGAAATTCCATTAAACCATTTCGCCGACATCTTCAATCTCAAAGACCACCGCGACAATCTCATCAAGCTCGACCGCATGGCCGACAAAAAAGTAGACAACCTCTTGGCCGGTATCGAAGCCGCCAAGTCCCAAGGCCTCGCAAGGGTCCTGGCAGGCATGGGCATCCGCCACATCGGCACCACCACCGCCAAACTCCTCGCCCGCCAGTTCAAAGACATCGACGACCTCCGCAACGCCAAACTCTGGCAACTCATGCCGACGGCCGTCAACACCATGAGCCAAAAAGAACGAGAGAAACTCACCGGCTCCAAAGATAAACTCGAAACAACCTACGAAACAGGTCTGGGCGTAGACACCGCCCCAGCCGTCTATGACTACCTCCATTCCGAAGCCGCCACCGACACCTTCACCCGCCTTGCAAACTGCGGCGTAGACCTCACCAGCAAAGACCACAACTCAACAACTATCGACTCCCCATTTACTGAAAAAACCATCGTCCTCACAGGCACCTTAGAAAACTTCAACCGAACCGACCTCACCGAACGCCTCGAAGCCCTCGGCGCAAAAATCACCGGCTCGGTCTCCAAATCCACCGACCTCCTCATCGCAGGCGAAAAATCCGGCTCCAAACTCACCAAAGCACAATCCCTCAACATCGAAATCTGGGACGAAGCCAAACTTCAACAAACCCTCGATTCCATCAACACAAACTGACCCAAACCGCCGATAGACCACCCATGAAGAACCTCGAATGGAAAGCCGAACTCCGCGACCCCAACCTCGCACGATTGATCTGCAAAAAAATCGGCGCGACCCAAGTCGCCAAGATCCGCCAAACCGACACCTACTACAATGTCGCCCGAGGCCGACTCAAAAAACGAGAAGCCGTCGCCGTAGAACGAAGCATCGGCTCACCAGAACCCATCGAATACATCTTCTACGAACGCCCAGACCAAGTCGCGCCCAAAGTCTCAGACTACACCATCTACACCCACGACGAAGTGTTAACCCGCTTTGGCCAAGCCCCACTCCCCGAATGGCTCACCGTCACCAAAGTCCGCGAGCTGTATCTCTGGAACTCCATCCGCATCCACATCGACGATGTCCACGACCTCGGCTGGCACTTCGAATTCGAAATCCTCATGAACTCCGAAAAAGACATCGAGTCCGCCCCAGAGCGAGCAGAAAAACTCAAATCGACCTTCCTCCCCGCACTCGGCGAGCCCATCGGCATGTCCTACGCCGACCTGCTCGAACAACACATCGCCATCCAAGCCAAATCCTGACCTATAAACCAGACGGCACTAAAGCACCTTCCGAGGCGGCACGATCACATTGGCAAGCAGCAACCCAACAACCAACGCCGCGCCAATGATGAACACACCCACCGCAGACTGCATCCCCATGATGGTGTCCTCATCAATAAACATCTGCAAGCTCGTAAACCCCATCGACCCAGGCACCAATATCAACAATCCCGGCAGAAGTACCGTCGCTGCGGGACGATCCATCACCCGCGCATACAAGTTGCCCAGCACTCCAACGCACCCCGCTGCAAAGCACACCCCGAATTCGAGCCCGAAGTTGGCAACCCCGAACCGCGACCCATAGAACGACACAAACACCGCCAGCACCATCCCCCACGCATCGGACCACTTGGCTCGAAACAAAATTACAAACAACAACGCCGCCACAAACGCCGCCAGAATATTCCAACCCTCAGCAAGCCGCACCGGTTCAACAGACTCGGGCAACTCAAAGAACACATGAGCCGCCTGATTCCCAATGGCAGCCCCAAACCCGATCAACAAAAAGATCATGATCGCCCCGATCAACCGCGCCGATCCCGACACCACATTGCGCGTCGCAAGTTCGGTCATCGACATCGTCAGCGTCAGCCCTGGGATAAAGATAATAATCCCCGCGATCATCGCCACCGCCGGCGCATAAGGCCCGATCACCAGCGTCAGCATCCACGCAATCCCCGCCGCAATCAATCCCGCCAAAAA
>JAESRA010000238.1 GCA_016764895.1 Phycisphaerales bacterium
GTGCGGACACTGGGGCTCAAACTCAAGAAATGGAAAGAAGACAGTTTGGTATCTCCGAATCTTTGATCGGGTGGCACAAGTCGTGCGAGGATGAAGCGTTATGTTGATTGGTGATCTAGGAAATTCAGGTTCAATGCCCGCAGCGGAGATGCTGCTGAAGTTCGCTGGACAGCGACAGAAGATCATCGCGCACAACATCGCCAATATCGATACACCAGGATTTCAGATAAAGAATGTCGATCCGCGGGCGTTTCAGAAGATGCTCGGAGACGCCATCGACCTGAGGCGTGATAAAAACGGCGGGGCCTTTGGGGCTCTTGAATGGAAAGAAAACAAGGAAATCCGTCGGGTTGGGCGGTCAAATGATTTTGAGCTCAACCCGACAACAAGCGGCGGCGGGATCTTGCATCATGACCGGAATGACCGGGATTTGGAACGGATGATGCAAGAGATGGTCGAAAATGCGACGGCATACCGTGTGGCCGCGGATTTGCTGCGGAGTCAGAGGAATCAACTTCAGAATGCGATCGCCCAACGGGTGCTCTAGAACTGATGAAGAACACAGAGGAGTTAGCCCATGTACGGCGCACTTGATGTATCAACCAGCGGCATGATCGCCCAGCGAACACGGATGGAAGTGATCGCGTCCAATATCGCCAACTCTTCGACGATCGAGAACGAGTTTGGGGAATACGAGCCCTACCTTCGGCGAGCAGCGATGTTCTCTGCGGTATCAAACAGCAACGGTGTTGGGATGGGCGTTGAGATCAGTGAAATCCATATCCAGGAAGGGGCTACGCGAGCGGCCTATCGCCCGGAGCATCCGTATGCCGATGAATCTGGGTATCTCCAGGTGCCTGATATTGATACGACTGTCGAATGGGTCAATGGTTTGCAGGCATCACGGGCGTATGAAGCGAATATCGTCGCCGCCGAGACGACCAAAAATATGATGGCACAGGCGTTGCGACTTCTGGCGTGATCGGGTAGACTAACTTGCATGGAGCAAGATCATGAGTGATCCTTTAGGACTAATTGGTTCAGCCGGTGGCATGGGGCAGATGCCTGGTGGTATCGGTGGGTCTGTTCAGAAGCCCGGGGTCAATGGCCCTGATTTTAAGGCTGTTCTGATGGGGAATTTGAAGGAAGTCAATGCGTTGCAACAGGATGCGACCAGGGCTGCCGAGGATTTGATTACCGGCAAGCGGGACGATATCGAAGGCGTGATCGCCGCGACTGATAAAGCGGACACCGCATTTAAGATGCTCCAAGCGATGCGGAACCAGGTCATGCAGGCGTATGACGAGGTCAAGCAGATGCGTGTCTGATCTGTGGGGATCGCTTGGGTTTTGGCGGGTGGCGCAACAAATGTACATGCTTGAAAAAATGAAGCGCAGAACATGCGTTTGGTTGTCATGCTTTGCGCTGCAATGGGCCGATGAAGTCGTGAGTCATTCTTCTTGAATGGCCGGTGTCAGGATGACGCTGCAACGGCATGGAGGCCGAGGACCCGATGAATCAACTGCGCAGAATAATTGACAATGCGGGAGTCTACATCGGAAAGATGACAGCCTCGCAAAAACTACTGCTCGGCTCACTGGCAGTGATCCTCGCGATGACGATGTTCCTCGTCTCTCAATACGCATCCAAACCAGCCCTTGTTGACCTGATGAGCGATTCGGGGAGCGCGATGACCATGTCGTCTTTGCGTGCTGCCGGTATTGATGCCCAGGTTGTCAACGGGACGATCCAGGTGCCGCCATCACAGCGGGGCATGGCCATGGCGGTGCTCGCCCAATCCGGGAACATGCCCGGAGATACAACCCTGCTGTTTGGAAATCTTGGAGAAGCACAGGATTGGAAAGCATCAAAGGAACAGCACCGCCAGCAATTTAATATCGCGCTGCAAAACGAGTTGTCGCGAGATATTGCCAATCTTCGCTCGGTCAACAAGGCGAGTGTGATTTTGGATGTGCCTCAGAGTTCTGGGCTTGGGCGCGCGGTCCGGGTTCCGAGTGCTTCGATTACGATGTTTAGCAGCGGCGGTGGGTCGCTTTCTCAGGATATTGTCGATGCGGCTGCTGGGATGGTGATGGGGGCGGTGTCGGGGCTTGATCCCAAGAATATTCAGGTTATCGACGGGACAACGGGGCAGCCTCGGACGGTGTCGTCGGCTGATTCGCGTCTCTCTTCGAAGTTTATGGACCAGGCCTCTGCGATTGGCGATGGCAAAAAGCAACAAATCCAACAGATGCTCGGGCATATCCCAGGCGTGATTATTTCAGTCACGGCAATGGTGGATGTGACCAAAGTCCAGAGCATCGAGCGGGCATATTCAAAGATGGAGTTCGGCTCAATTTCAGCGGTCAAATCGCAAGGCAATACCGAAGACACCATGCAGCAGGCATCCAAAGGTGCCGAGCCAGGCGTGCGATCAAACCAAACCGCCAGCATCAATACCGGCGGTGGCACAGGCAACTCCTCAAACTCCACAGACACGATAAAAGAGTTTGACAATCAATTCGGGTATGTCGAAACATCGACGCTGGATCATCGCGGGATGCCAACGCATATTCGTGCTTCAATCATCATTCCAGAAGAATACATCCGAGAGTTGTTGACCAACGCCCTGCCTCCTGCCGAGGACGGGAGCGAGCCGGTGGAAATCACCGCAGAAGAAATCCGTGAGCGTTTCGAGGGGATGGACGGAAACTCCGGGTTCAAATCACTCGTCATGAAACAAGTCGCCCCGCACCTGATCGGACAATCGCCCGACGGCTCAATGATCAACGGCGAAGTGATCGTGTCAATGGCACCAATCGGAGATGCGTACCGCCGAGTTGGCCAGGTGCAGTCGGCTGGGTTTATGGGGTCTCTGATGGGATCGGGCGGCGGCGGCGGCGGGTCCATGGTCTTTGGCAACGGAAGTTTGGTCGAAACCGTACTCATTGGAGTTCTGGCAGCGGTATCTGTATTGATGATGCTGATGATGATTAAGCGTTCGAGTAAGAATATCGAGTTGCCGACCGCCGAAGAACTCGTCGGTCTTCCTCCGCAGCTTGAGGGCACGAGTGACTTGATCGGTGAAGCCGACGAAAGTGAATCGGCGATGGCGGGTATTGAGATTGATGATGCAGATATGCAGATTCAGCAGCTTCGCAAGCAGGTTGGTGAGTTGATCGCTGCAGACCCCGAATCTGCCGCCGGTCTTGTGGAGCGTTGGGCTGAGGTTGAGGATTAAGCCGTGGAAAGGATTCAGTGATGGCACGAAAACCAAACGATCCAGTACCCACGGATATCCGTGAACTCGAAGGAGTTTCCAAGGCGGCTATTTTGCTGCTGTCGGTTGGTGCTGATCAAGCATCGTCAGTCCTTAAGCATTTGGCGACCAACAAGGTCGAAGAGATCACACGCGAGCTCGCATCGCTTGGGCGTGTTCCTGATTCGCTCCAGAACGAGGTCATCGAAGAGTTTTACAACATATCGGTCGCAACGCAGTACGCCAACGAGGGTTCGCTTTCCTACGCCAAACAGTTGCTCCAGAACTCGATGGATCCCGGTGATGCCGAGCGTGTGCTTGGTCAGATCCAGACTCAGGTGCAAAAGACACCTTTTAGTTTCTTGCAGCGTGCAGAGAGCGACAACCTGCTGACCTTTATTCAAGAAGAGCACCCGCAGACCATCGCGCTCATCCTGTGCCACTTGACGCACCACAAAGCGTCGGAAATTTTGGTTGGTCTTGCGATGGAGAAACAGCTCGAGGTCATCAAACGCATCGCCAATATGGAGCAGACGAACCCCGAGGTCATCAAAGAAGTCGAGATCGGGCTTGAGAGCCGGCTCAGTAATATGCTGATGCAGAGCATGGAGAAAGCGGGCGGCGTGCCGACGGTTGCCGAAATTCTCAACCTGGCTGATCGTGCGACCGAAAAGACGATCATGGAAGGGCTTGAGTCGGATGATCCTGATTTGGTCGAAGAGATCCGCCGATTGATGTTTGTCTTTGAAGACATCAAACTCGTCAACGACAAGGGAATTCAGGCGGTGCTCAAGGAGGTCGAGAACGACGAGCTTTCTGTCGCTCTCAAGACTGCAAGCGAGGCACTGGCCGAGAAGATATTTACCAATATGTCCGAGCGGGCCGCCGAGATGGTCCGGGAGGATATGGAGTTTATGGGTCCGGTCCGGGTCTCGGATGTGGAGACGGCCCAGCAGCGGATTGTGGATATTGTGCGTCGCCTTGAAGAGGCCGGCGATGTGATGATCGAAGGTCGCGGCGGCGATGGAGAAATGGTTGTCTAAACCGTGTTGGTGGTTTGCTACAAAGGCACTGTCTACAAAGGCGAGGTCTAGAAGGGCATTGTGATGGGCATCATTAAACGAGCGGATCTTGAGTCCTACACCCGCGACGCGGTGCCGATGGATCTTGGCGATTTGTATCGTCAAGGCCAGGCCGTGATTGCCGCGGCTCAGGAACAGGCGGCCCAGGTTCTCCGCCAAGCCAACCAAGACCGCCAAAAACTGCTCGACGATGCCGCAGAGCTGGGCAAAACGCAAGGGTATGAATCAGGCCATACCAAAGGGCTTCAAGAAGGCTTGGCCAAAGGGACCGAGCAGTCGTATGCAGAAACCAGCGCGGCCCTCAAGATGCTGGATGAACAATGGGCTCAAGCGATCAAAGAATGGGAACGCGACCGGAGCGAATTGCTCTTGCATGCCCGAACCGAAGTGATCTCACTGGCCGCGCAGATTGCCGCGCGGGTTATCAAACGCGTTATTGATCTGGACCCAGAAGTGGTTGTCGATCAACTCGAAACAGTGCTCGAAACACTCGTCACCCCAACCGATATCCGGATCCGGGTCCATCCGGGCGATATGGAACTCCTCAAGCGAGTGTTGCCTGCCATGGTCGAAGAATGCGCAGCATGCAACCATGCCGATCTCCTAGAAGATGCAAAACTCTCACCAGGCTCGTGCGTGGTTTCGACCAAAGGCGGCGGGGAGATTGATGCGTCGATCGCTACGCAACTCGACCGAGTCGTCGCCACGCTGCTTCCCGCCCACAGAGGCCCGGAATACGATCAGCATCTCGAAGATCAGTCAAGGCCCAGCTCTGAATCAGTGCCCGATTCCAAGGATGATGCGGCGTGAAACTCCTTGCCAGAGAGATGGAAATTGTCGGCCGGGTGTGTCCCATCGGAATCAGTGGCCGGGTCCAAGCCGTGCGCGGAATGACGATCATGGCAACGGATCTTCCGGTGCCAATCGGATCACTCGTTGAAATTCAAGGGCTCGATGACTCTGCAATCGCTGGCGAAGTCGTCGGTTTCGACGGCGGACAAGCGATCGTCATGCTGCTGGCGGCAACCACCGGGATTGTCCCAGGCTCAAAAATCATAATGAAACAAGTGCATCAAGTAGCACCCGTCGGCCAGCAAATGCTCGGACGGGTTATCGACGGGCTCGGAAGACCAATCGATAATCTTGGACCGATTTCAGAAACCGTCCAACGCGCCATCAACCCCACACCAATCGGCGCGATGGAACGCCGGCGGATCAACGAACCTTTGCGAACAGGTGTGCGGGTCATCGATCTGATGACCCCGATCGGTCGCGGTCAACGGCTGGGGATTTTCGCGGGGCCCGGCGTTGGGAAATCGACGCTGCTGGGACAGATCGCCCGAGGCACCGATGCCGATGTCAATGTGATTGCCTTGATCGGCGAACGCGGCCGCGAAGTGCGGGACTTTATCGATCACGCGCTCGGAGAAGAAGGACTCAAGCGATCGGTCGTGATTGTCGCGACCGGCGATGAATCGCCGTTGCTTCGGATCCGCGCCGCCAAACTCGCATGCACCGCCAGCGAATATTTTCGCGACAAAGGCCTCGATGTTCTGCTGATGATGGACTCGATTACACGCTTTGCCCACGCCCAGCGTCAGGTCGGGTTGTCGGTCGGGGAGCCGCCCACGACCAAGGGGTACACGCCGAGTGTATTTTCGTCGATGGCCGAGCTTTTGGAACGCTCCGGGACCATCGAACCCAAAGACGGGCTGGGCGGCGGATCAATCACCGGGCTCTTTACGATCCTGGTTGAGGGCGACGACATGACCGAGCCGGTGACCGACGCGGCAAGGGGGATCCTCGATGGACATGTTGTTTTGTCGCGGAAGATCGCGCACATGGGCCAGTTCCCAGCGGTCGATGTGCTTGATTCGGTTTCCCGCGTGGCCGACGATGTGACCGACGATGCGCACAAAGCATCGAGGCAGCAAATCTCAAAGATGATCGCCAAGTACAGAGAGATTGAGGACCTGGTCCAGATCGGGGCGTATGCGCAGGGGGTGAATCCCGAGGCCGATACCGCGATCGATCTGCACCCGGTAATCAACGAACTCCTCGGACAGCGGACCGATGAACTTGCCCCGTTTGATCCTGCAAAGAACATGATGGTCAAACTCGCGTTGCAGTCCGGCGACATGATCCAAAAAAGACACGCCTTTGCCCAGTCACAGAACCAAGCCGCCGCAGCTCCGGTCGGGCCTCCGGGCGGAAACACACTCGGAAATGTAGGAGGCTGATCTGAATGTTTAAGTTCCGTCTCCAACCCGTCCTCGAAATGAGAGAGCGCGAAGAACGCGACAAGAAACTCGCGCTCTCTCAGTTTCAACGCCAACGGATGGAGCTCGAAAACCGCATCCGGGGTTATCAGCGCAATATCGAGATTGAGCAGGCAAGCCTGGCCGAGATGCTCATCGGAAAGAAGGGAATTGATTTTCGCGGTGCCCGATTGCAGGCAAACGCGGCTCTCCACAACCGGTTCCAGGCCCAGCGGACAGTGCTGGAACTCGCCGGGGTGCATCACCTGATGGAACGGGCCCGTGAAGAACTTGCTCATGCGGCAGCACGGCGCAAGGCGGTCGAGTTGCTCCGGGATCGACAACGCGAGGCCCATGATCTGGAACAAAAACGAAGAGAGTCGATCGAGTTGGACGATATGTCTGTGATGCGCCACGCCCGGCGTGAAGGAACTCTGATATGAAAAAGTTGATCAAAGTGGTGATGGTCGTGGCTATTCTAAATCTTTTGGCGGTACTGGCCGGTGCAGGCTGGGTGTTTGCTTCTGGCCGGGTAGATAAGCAGCGGGCCCTTGAGGTGGTCGGGTTGTTTGAGGAAACCACTTCGGGGCGTGATATACGCATCAAAAAAGAAGAGGCCGAGGCTGTAGCAGCGAAAGTGTTTGAGGAAACCGCATTGCCCGAACTGGCAATGAACGCCACTGAACTCAACGATATCAGACTCCAAATGACCCAGATCGATCGCGCCAGGCTCGAACGGATGCAAAGGGAAATTGCGGACCTCCAGGACACACTCAAACGCGAGCGAGCCCTGCTGGCCAGCGAACGGGTTGATTTTGAGGTCCAGCGTGAAGATTTTGGAGCGATGCGGGACCGCCTCAAAGAGATCGAAGGGTCCGAGCAGTTCGGGAAATCATTGGCGGTACTCAAAGAATCCAAAGCCAAGGATTCCATGTCCATGCTCAGCGTGCTGATCGGTCAAGGGAAACGCGAGCAGGTCGTCACATATTTGAGCGCACTCAATACTGGGGTCCGAACAGAAGTGATCGCTGAGTTTATCAAAGCGGGTGAGGAACAGTTGGCAGCCGGTTTGCTGGAGTCTATCCGGATGCGCGGCCAAGAAACCGCGCTGGCGGACTCAACCAGCAATGACAACACTCCAAACACTCTCAACCCGTAATCAAGACAGCGCAAGCTCTGTTGTTCAACGCGCACAAACCAACAGCCTCCGCGCAGACGATGCGCCGGGTTTTGCAGGTGTATTTAGCGAAATACTCAACGAGTTCCCAGGCTCCGAATCCGGCAATGCAGAGCAAACCGACGATTCTGAAAATGCTGAAACTCAACCAGGGACCGAAAATGGCCAGGACAACTTGGGCAAGGGTGCCCCGCGTGTCAAGTCGGTGGGGGATCTGGCCGGGCTCCTGACCAATGCGGCGATGATCGATGTCGCCGCACTGGCAACACAAGAACTTCAAGGGCTCGGGCAAAACTCCGCCAAGGCGCAGGCCAATCAAATCCGAGAAGACGGGGCTCGGTCAGATTCAGCACAATCCAAGACCGAACTTCTCGCCAAACTGGCGGCCAGCAGGGCAGGGCACAACCAAGAACCAGCAGCAGCCCAGAATCAACAAACATCAACCCGGACCTTGGCCCAAGGTACCGAAGCCGCCGTCAACTCATCAGACACGAAGCCAGAGGCATCCAAACCGAGCGCGTTGGATCAAGCGAATCAGAAACAGACAGCCGTTCAACAATCCGTTGAATCTCAGCAGTCCCTCAAAATACAGAACCCCCAACCCCCCCAAAGCACCCAGATGGCTCAGGTCGCGCAGGCGATCACAGCGGATACATCACGCAACGCTCGCCCGCTCGAAGGGCTCCGATCGATCAATGAGATCGCTGGATTTTCGGGTAAATCAAGGGCGGTCATGGCGAGCGATTCTTCGGGCAGTGCCGGTTCAGATCAGAGCGGGCTCGATCTGGGCAACCGATCAAAGAACACATCCAAAATACTCCAGACCAAGCAGCCCGATGATGATCGAGCCGTCCAACGCCAGCAGGTCATGGCCCAGGTCCAACGCGGGCTCGCGTCGATCATGAACACCAAGGGCGGCTCAATGAAACTCCGATTGAGTCCCGAACATCTTGGGGAAGTCAATATTCAACTCATGACCAAGGACGGTCATGTCAGTGTCAAAATCGATGCCAAGAACGATGAGACACGAGAAATGCTCAAGGATGGGCTCGAAGCTCTGCGCAGCGCGATGGAGTCGCGCGGGGTGCGGGTAGATGATCTAAGTGTCCAAGGACGCCAGCAGACCGACTTCCAAAGAATGTTCGGTGATACCGGCCAAGAAGCATCAGGTCATCAACAGAACCCATCGGACTCACGCAACCCCCACCCCCACCCCCACA
>JAESRA010000239.1 GCA_016764895.1 Phycisphaerales bacterium
CCGTGACCCGGCTCATCGCCGATCGCACCGCCGCCGCTTGAGTTAGAATGTCATCGCAACATCGCCGATCCTCGACCATCCTCTTGATCGCACGAACATGTCCTTCAATACGGCTCAGTGCATTGGAAAGGCTCTTTACTGTTTCTTCTGAGAGGTACTCGCTCGACTGACAGCATGGCTTTGGCTTGATTTTGTTTTTCGACATGGTGTTCCTCCATACGCATGAGCATCCCCCCCCGGGGGATTATTCCGTCGAGCAATCAAGCTTACAAGTCCAACCGTTATCGGGGCCAAATCTCAGAGGGAATAAACGAGCAATGGTGTGTGTTTGCAAGGCATACCTTGAACGCACAACAGAACAGACAACTGAGATACCCGGCCTGGCTGAAGTACACGAGGGTCTGATATAAACGATACCGAGGAATGACCCGCTCCCCCCAAACCCCGCCCCAAGGGCTCCCGCTTGATTCGCGCCCCAGACTTGCTAGACTTTGCACCGAAGATGAGCCAATTATTGAAACATTCCGCGCTCGCCTGGGTACTCATCGTGACCCAGTTGGTATTCAGTGTCTTAGGATCTGGACAAGTTGTGGTGTGCCATGATGAAGATGGCCCGTCGCATATTGAGCTGATTCACAGCAACTCATCGCCGAACCTTGTCGCAGAAGACTGCGGCCAAGTGTCTACAGGACTCGATAGAGTTGCAGCGAGTCTATGTGCTGGATCACCATGTGTTGATGAGGCAATCAGCTTTACCACTACGATCAATAATCGTCGAGGCATTGTGGATGGTTCTTTCACGGATCTGATCCTTACCGGCGTTCCATTGAGTCTCGTTTGTGTTCTGTCACAGGACTCGACGATGGAGCAGCTCGGCCAGGACACCGGGCATGAAGTTGCATGCCGTCTGTTGGGGCTTCAAAGCTCTCTGCGTACAACTGTTTTAGTCCTTTAATTCTAGAGTTGTTTTGCGATGTCGCTGCCGCGTATACGGTAGTTTTTAGATGCATACTTCTTTAGGATACATACAACATGAACTGGAAATCTTATTTTTTGCCCGCTATCGGAGCTTCATTGGTTGCCGGGTGTGCTGGGCCATTGGACCAACGGTGGGACGACCCTGTGTACCAATCACTTCAGAGCCGGTATACGAATCATGACCGGCTGGTTGCTGATTCTATGGATACCGAATCCGACGCTGTGATGGTCGGGATTGAATCGCTTCAAGAATTGAGCGTTGATGATGCGATCCGCATTGCCATCGACCATAGCCCGCGGCTTCGCTCTGCTGGATATCGCATTGATGCGGCATCGGGACGGGTGCTTCAGGCCGGGTTGTACCCCAATCCATCTATTAACTTTGGAGGCGAAGCCCTTGGGTCCAATGCCGGCAATGGTGGCGAGAGTACCTATGTCATTGAACAGGAGATTGTTCTTGGCGGCAAGCTCGATCGTGCCCGTGATGTGGCGGAGTCTGATCGGCTTGCGGCTCGGGCGGAGTTTGTTGCCGAGGAGTTCTCGGTGGCGACCAGAGTGACGCGGGCGTATTTCGCTGCGGCGTCGGCTCAAGAGCGGCTCAATAAACGCTTGGAACTTTCTGCCCTTGCTTCTCAACTTCTTGAGGCAGCTACGGCGAAAGTTGAGGCTGGGTCAGCCACTGAGCCGGATCGCCTTCGCGCAGAAGTCGTCTTTGAACAAGCTCAGATTCAACTCGAATCTGCACGCTTCGAGTCTGAGGCAACCCGGAAAGGGCTCGCGGCGACGATCGGTCTTGATCGACCAATCGTTCTCCCCCTATCAACTGCGGTGTATCAACTCCCGAACCTTCCGTCGTATGAAGAACTGTTGGGAGCGACACTTGATGCCAACAGCCGGATCTCACTGGCGCAGATTGCCATTACCCGTGCTCGGCAAGCCCATAAGCTTGCCAAGGCGCAGGGTGTTCCTGATTTGGTGGTTTCGGTTGGGCCACGGTATTCTGATATTGATAATGAGACGACCGTTGATGTCGGGCTTGGTATCCAAATTCCGCTCTTTGATCGGAATCAAGGAGAGGTTCAGGCCACGCTGGCTGAACGACTTTCTGCATCCGCCCAGTTAAGGGGTGTGCAGCTTGAGTTGCTCTCTGAGGTAGCCAACGCATGGCCGGTTTATCAGTCCGCATCTACGGCGGCGACCCGGTATCAAGGACGGCTTCTACCAAAGGCCGAGCGAACACTGGACCTGACACGCCAGGCGTATCGGAGTGGTAAGGCCGATTATCTTCGGCTTCTCGATGCGCAGCAAGTCGTGATTGAATCGCGGATTGCATATGTCGACACATTGCAACAGCTGCAAGCCGCGGCTGCTTTGCTCAACGAACTTTCACAATCAAATACTCCTTGGCGGAATCCTCGTGAAGAGAACCAGCCACAGGCGGAGGTGAACCAACAATGAATATTCATAAACTACTGGCAATCGCAATCATCGCCCCGTCACTGTTCGCTATCAGCGGCTGTGGCGGCGGCGGTTCAAATGAACATGGCGACAACGATGGTCATGGACACGAAGAGACCCAAGCTGGACATCAAGATGAAGGCGGGGGTGATGAGCATGGCGATGATGTTATCAAACTCTCAGATGCACAACTTCGCGCTGCGGGCGTGAAGATTGAGCCTCTTGCCGGGGGAGAGATCGCAACCCATATTATGCTTCCGGCGGAGATTGGGCTCAACCAAGATGCTGTGCTTCATGTGACGCCTCGCGTTCCAGGTATTGTGACGCAAGTCAATGGTTATCTTGGGCACGAAGTGAAGGCGGGCGATTTGCTTGCAAAGCTTGAAAGCACGGAACTTGGCGAACAAAAGATTATTTATCTGCAAGCGATCCAGGCAAAGATCATCGCGGGTGCCGAGCATGATCGGCAGATCACGATCAGTAAAAACACCGCCACGCTTCTCGATATTCTCAGGGAAGATCCTGCTCCTGATGTTCTGCGAGAACAAGCTGATTCTTTGCGAATCGGCATTAATAAAGGGCGGCTTCTTTCGACATATGCCCGGATGAAAGCCGGGGCCGCGAACTATGCTCGCGAGCAAGAGCTTCATTCTAAGGGGCTTTCTACGCAAGCGGATCTGCTTGCATCTCAGGAGATGTTCTACAGTGCGCAGGCCGAGTACATGGCTGCCTTTGAGGATATTGATTTCTCGTTCCGTGTCAAAATGCAAGGGGCAATGCATGCGATGATGATTGCTACTTCAGGCGTGGATAACGCCGAGCGGCGTTTGCATTTGCTCGGATTGACTGATGAGCAGGTTCAACAGATCACGACCGAACCTGATACCGATGCCGCTCAGTATACACTTTTGGCACCGATGAGTGGGCGGATTGTTGCCAAGCACCTTACGCCGGGCGAAAAGGTTGGGACCGAGGCTTCGGTGTATACGATTGCTGATTTGAGCAGCGTTTGGCTGAACATTTCGATTTATTCGCAGTATGCAGAGATGATTGAGGAAGGGCAGGATGTGACTGTTCATATTGGTGATCGTCTTGCTTCGGGCGTGGTTGACTATATTAGTTCGATTGTTTCTGAGTCATCCAGAACTGTGGCCGCGCGGGTGGTGCTTGATAATTCTGATGGTTCTTTGAAGCCGGGTGTTTTTCTTACTGTTCGCGTAGAGACCGACAAAGTGCATGCTGATCGGGTTGTCCCGATCGGTGCCATCCAGACCTACGAGGGGAACTCGGTTGTGTTCATTCAAGATGCCGACGGGATTGAACCTGTCCGGGTGACGCTTGGACGAAGGAACGATGTGAATGTTGAGTTGGTCGGCAACGATGTGGCCATCGGCACACCGATTGTTGTTACGAACAGTTTTTTAATGAAAGCAGAACTCGGTAAGGGTTCGGCAGGACACGACCACTAAAGGAGGATGATATGCTCGATCGAATTATTGATTTTTCAATCCGCCAGTGTGCCATTGTGCTTCTGGCAACCATTGCCCTTGCAGGCATCGGAATTTATAGCTTTACAAAATTGCCGATTGATGCTGTGCCTGACATTACCAATGTGCAGGTACAGATTAACACCAATGTCGCGGCGCTCTCGCCGGTCGAAATCGAACAACAGATCACCTTCCCCATTGAGTGGGCGATGGGCGGTCTGCCAAAGGTTGAGCAGGTTCGCTCGATCTCTCGGTATGGACTTTCGCAGGTGACCGTGATTTTTGAAGATGGGACTGATATTTTTTGGGCTCGCCAGCTCGTTGGCGAGCGGCTCACCGAGGCCCGCGGATCGCTTCCAGAGGGGCTCGCTGAGCCACAGATGGGGCCGATTTCTACAGGGCTTGGTGAAATTTATATGTGGTCGGTCGAATCTGTTGGGCCTCGGCCTGACGGTACCGAATACACCCAACAAGACCTGAGGACCGTCCAAGATTGGATCATTCGACCCCAGCTTCGCACAGTCGCAGGCGTCACCGAAGTCAACAGCATCGGTGGCTATGAACAGCAGTACCATATCAATCCTGATACCGCCAAGCTGATGTCATACGGGCTCACGCTCCGAGACATGATGCAAGCGATTGCTGAGAACAACGCAAACGCGGGCGGCGGATTCATCGAACACGCAGGCGAGGCCTACCTTGTTCGCGCGACTGGTTTGATCCAGAGTGTTGAAGATATTGAGAACATCAAAGTCAAGAGTGTCGACGGCGTGCCTGTGTTCATCAGTGATGTCGCCAATGTCATCATCGGTAAAGAACTCCGAACCGGCGCCGGCACACATGACGGCAATGAAGTCGTTATTGGTACTGCAATGATGCTTCTTGGTGCCAATAGCCGGACTGTCTCTGAGGGTGTTCATGATCGGATGGAGGAGATCAGCAAGACGCTTCCCGAAAATATCGTAGTCAAGACACTCTACAACCGGACTTATTTGGTTGACGCGACTCTTCATACCATCGAAAAGAATCTGGTCGAAGGGGCCATTCTTGTGGTTGTCATCTTGCTCTTGCTTTTGGGAAACTTCCGGGCTGCACTGATTGTTGCGTGCGCTATCCCGCTGTCGATGCTGATGGCGGTCACTGGAATGGTAGAGAACAAGGTGAGTGCGAATCTTCTGAGCTTGGGGGCGGTGGACTTTGGCATCATCGTCGATGGCGCGGTTGTCTTTGTTGAGAATATCGTCCGCCGATTATCTGAAGAGCAAGAAAAGAAAGGTCGAAAGCTGACCAACGAAGAACGGATCAAAGTGATCGCGGCGGCAGGAAAGCAAGTCGCCAAGCCCACATTCTTTGGCATCATCATCATCATGATCGTGTATCTTCCGATCCTTACACTCACGGGTATTGAAGGAAAGATGTTCCGTCCGATGTCGCTGGTGGTGCTTATGGCACTGGCCGGTGCGCTTATTCTGACCTTTACTTTCATTCCTGCCGCTTGTGCGGTATTTCTTCGAGGGAGATTTTCCGAAAAAGAAAGCTTTGTGATCCGATGGGTCAAAGGTTTTTATACACCAACTCTGTCGATAGCCATCCGATTCCGATGGGTGACTATTGGAGTCGCATCGGTTATTCTGGCACTTTCAACTTTGCTTGCGACGACACTCGGCAGCGAGTTTGTACCCCAACTCGGTGAAGGTGCGCTGGCGGTTCAGCCGGCACGAATCCCCAGTATCGGTATTACCACGAGTGTTGAGATGCAGAAGGACCTCGAAAAGGCGCTTGTCAAAGAGTTCCCCGACGAGATCGCCAGTATCTTTGCACGAACAGGCACCGCCGAGGTGGCGACGGATCCGATGGGTCCCAATGTCAGCGATACTTATCTGATGCTGTATCCACGCGATGAGTGGACCAGGGCCAGCACCCAAGAAGAGCTTGCCAGTGAAATCGAAGAGTTCCTTGAAACAATCCCTGGGCAGAACTACGAAATCTCTCAGCCCATCGAACTCCGTTTCAATGAACTGATCAGCGGCGTCCGAAGCGATTTGGCTGTCAAAATCTTCGGAGACGATCTCGATCTCTTGCTCAAATCAGGCAATGAAATCGCCAAAGTCCTCACCGGTATCCAAGGGGCATCGGATGTTAAAGTTGAACAGGTCAGCGGGCTTTCGGTGCTTACGATCGATATTGACCGTGAAAAGATCGCCCGGTATGGACTCAATGTCAGCGATGTACAAGAAGTCGTTTCGATTGCCTTTGGCGGTCAAGAAGCGGGCACGCTCTACCAAGGCGACCGCCGATTCCCGATCGTTGTGCGATTGCCCGAAGAGATACGGGGGAATGTTGACCTTGTTCGCCAGGTCCCGATTCCGCTTCCTGAAAATACGGCCCCCGATCAAGACCTGGGCGGGACATTGGGCGGCCAAGGTTCTGAAATACGCTATATTCCACTCGAAGCGGTCGCCGATATTGTGATTGCCGAAGGCCCCAATCAGATCAGCCGGGAAAATGCCAAACGGCGCATTGTGGTTCAAGCAAACATCCGTGGTCGAGACATGGGTTCGTTTGTTGCCGAGGCCAAAGTGAAACTTGATGAACAAGTGAAGCTTCCCGAAGGATACTTCATCACATGGGGCGGACAGTTTGAAAATCTCGACAAAGCCCGCAAACGGTTGATGATTGTTGTTCCTATCGCGTTGTCACTTATCTTTATCATGCTCTTTACAGCGTTTGGAAATGTCCGTCATGCAATCATTGTGTATACCGGTGTTCCCCTCGCGCTCACCGGTGGTGTGATGGGGCTCTATCTTCGCGGGTTGCCCTTTAGTATCAGTGCTGGCGTCGGATTCATTGCACTCTCTGGTGTTGCGGTACTCAACGGAGTCGTGATGATCACCTTTATCAATGAGATGGCTGAATCAGGCAAGTCAACACTCGATGCGGTAATACAGGGAAGCCTTGCGCGGCTGCGTCCTGTGTTGATGACCGCGCTTGTTGCGAGTTTGGGATTTGTGCCCATGGCCCTCAATACTGGAATGGGCTCAGAAGTCCAACGCCCATTGGCAACGGTTGTCATCGGAGGCCTTATTACATCGACTATTCTCACCCTCTTTGTTCTTCCAACCTTGTATGTATGGTTTGGCGGTAGCAAGGGGGCCAAGTCTGCTGAGTGATATAGGATTGGATAGATTCTGATTTGGATCGCCGGAGTTCACGAAGAACTCCGGCGATTTTTTTGATCTGATTTGTTGATCCGGCGTATCGCCTCAGCAGCGTTTCATACTACTGGGTTCGGGTATTATGTAGCCCATTGTGTGGAATCTGGAGAGATACAAGCAAGCCATTCAGCGAAGGATGATGTGTTCCGCTCTCATAGGTTTTATATATGTATTCAAGTTATTCACATTAGATTTATGCCACTTATAACTGAACCTTTCGTAGCCGCAATGCATTGGCGATGACTGATACCGAACTCAGACTCATCGCGACGGCCGCGATCAATGGGCTCAGTAGTGCCGCCTTGCCAAACAGCGGGTACAGCACTCCTGCGGCAATCGGAACGCCGGCGGCATTGTACACGAAGGCAAAGAACAGGTTTTGGCGGATGTTTTTCATTGTTGATGTGCTTAGGTTGCGCGCTCGGACGAGCCCTCGAAGGTCGCCGCCGATTAGGGTGATGCCGGCGCTTTCGATGGCGACCCCTGAACCGGTCCCCATGGCGATGCCGATATTGGCTTGGGCCAGAGCCGGGGCGTCATTGACACCATCGCCGGCCATGGCTACGAGTTCTCCCTTGGCCTGGAACGCTTTGACGATTTCGGCTTTTTGCTGTGGAAGAACATCCGCTTTGACTTCATCAATGTTCAACTTTGAAGCGATTGCGCGGGCAGTGATTTCATTGTCTCCGGTGAGCATCACGACCCGGAGGCCGAGTTTGTGCATCGCTTCGATAGCCCCCGGAGTCGATTCCTTGATTGGATCAGCAACGGCAATCATCCCCGCAAGATGACCGTCCATTGCGATCAACATCGCTGTTTGCCCTTGCGTTCTCGCTTCATCTGCGGCATCTTGGAGCGGTGAAGGGTCGATCTCCATCGCGAGCATCATCTTGGGAGAACCGATACCGATTTCAACGCCATCGACCGTCGCCCGAATACCTTTGCCGGTGATTGATTCGAACTGAGAGGTTTCCATTGGGTCAACGCCGCGGTCAGTGGCGCCGCTCACGATTGCACTTGCCAAGGGGTGTTCGCTGGATCGTTCTGCGGCGGCAACCATCGAGAGCATCCGCCGTTGATCGACCCCTTCGATTGAGTGAACCTCGACAAGCTTTGGCTTTCCCAATGTGAGTGTTCCGGTTTTATCGACAACAATGGTTGTGATCTTTTCAAAAATCTCAAGGGCTTGAGCGTCCTTGATGAGCACGCCATTCTTTGCGCCCTTGCCTGCGGCGACCATGATTGACATCGGGGTTGCAAGCCCCAAAGCACAGGGGCATGCGATGATGAGGACTGAAATTGAAGCGATCAAGGCGTAGGCCATCGCGGGCGGTGGACCAAAGATCGACCAGACAACAAATGAGATCACTGCAACTACAATAACGGCAGGAACAAACCATGACGCGATGGCGTCGACGAGTTTCTGGATTGGCGCTCGTGATCGCTGGGCATCGGCGACCATCTGCACGATTTGGGCGAGCATTGTGTCTGAACCGACGCGCTGAACTTGCATCACAAATGATCCGGTCATGTTGACGGTTCCGCCGGTGACCTGGACGCCTTGTTCTTTGACGACAGGCACCGGTTCGCCGGTGATCATGGATTCGTCAACGGTACTCTTTCCGTCAACCACTTCGCCATCAATTGGAATCTTGTCCCCAGGACGGACGCGGACACGATCTCCCTTTTTGAGTTGCTCAACAGGAACTTCGGTATCGGTACCGTCATCTCCAATGAGCATTGCTGTTGGCGGGGCGAGTTCGAGGAGTTCGCGAATCGCCGATCCGGTTTGAGATCGAGCCCGAAGTTCGAGCACTTGTCCGAGCAGGACTAACATCGTGATAAATGCCGCGGCCTCAAAGTACACCGCAACAAATCCCGATTCGTTTCGGAACGCATCTGGAAAGATACCCGGCCAGAATGTAGCGATCACACTAAATACATACGCAACCCCGACCCCCATCCCAACAAGCGTGAACATGTTTGGGCTCATATTTTTGACCGATTGGACTGCCCGCACAAAGAATGGCCACGCACAATAGAGGATCACCGGCGTAGCCAACAGAAACTCCCCCCACCGCGCAGTCGCATGGCCCATGATTTTGTCAACAGGTTGCCCGGGGAGCAGGTTGCCCATCGCGATGAACAGGACAGGGATGGTAAAGACCGCTGAAATGAGAAACCGGCGGGTCATGTCTTTGAGTTCAGCATCATCCTGCTCAACGCTTGCGTCCATGGGCTCAAGTGCCATCCCGCATTTTGGACACGAACCCGGCCCGACTTGCTGAATATCTGGGTGCATCGGGCAGGTATAGATCGCGCCTTTGGGTGCTTCTTGAGTAGGCCGATTTTCGATTGGTGCAAGATACCGCTGCGGATCATCTTTGAACTTTGAAGCACAAGAACTGCTACAGAAATGGTACTGCTGGCTGTGATACTCGAACGACTCGGCAACCGCGCTTGATTCAATTGTCATACCACATACAGGATCGATGATAATTTCTTTGTGTGTTTGATGGCGTGTCATTTTGAGAACTCCAATCTGTTTCCGAAGGAATTTGTTTCGTTACCATTGGTAGTGATTGAGGCCGTAGACCAGTGCGCCTCCAAAGAATCCGGTTGCGCCGATCATTCCTGCTGCCGTAAACAGTGATACCCGGTAGGACAATCTTGCAGAGGGCTTGGCACCGGTCCTGCTTGCGCGAAACAATAATCCCACACTTAACAGCGTGAGCAATGTTGTACTTGTTCCCAGCCAGCGATGAACGGTTTGGACCCACTGGTCGTCTACAAGTGTGAAACCGCCGTTGAACCATCCGAGTGTGACGGCGGCCAATGCACCAAATCCAGCGATGACGACACAAAAAGCACCGGCATGGCGGAACATGTCACGCTTGGTCATGATGAATAACCCTTCGGCCAGTGCAGCCCCGATCAGCATGCCGATCGGGAGGTGCGTGGCCGGTGGGTGGAACTTTCCTAACCATGAAATGAACTTGGCAAGCCCTGATTTACCTTTGTCGTGATCGACCGCATGATCGTGGGGCTCACTATCATCGTGAGCTGGTGATTCTGCACTCTCTGAGTTCTCCGCATGATCGTGTTCGTCGTCATGCGATGGCTCTGAGTTTGTGGTCATCGATACTGTTTGCAGCATTGGTAGCTCTGCGAGATAGGCCTCGGGATCTTCATCAAAGCGTGTCCGGCATTTTCGACAACAGAATCCGATGGTTTGGCCTTCATACTCGATTGTGAAAGCGGGATCGACTTCTTCTTCAGGCGTGATGGGGCACATCGTATTGATTGCTTGGCCATGTTCAGGGCTTTGTGCCAATGCGTTTGGTAGCATGAGTAGCATACTGAGCGCAACGATCGCGCCGACCAGTTTGATGGACTTGAAGTTGTTCATTTGTGATCTCCTTGGGGTTATCCGCCGTGGTGTCCGGCTTTCCCATGTCCGTCATTGGAATCATGACCTTTACCTTTATGCATTGCCGCCCATGCCGCATCGATTTTTTGGATGGTTGGCATAGGGTTGGCTTCAAACTTTGGCACGCACATTTTGCAGCAGAACTTCACAAGCCGGCCGCCATAGACAGCATTGATTGCATCACCCATGGACCCGAGTTCCCCA
>JAESRA010000240.1 GCA_016764895.1 Phycisphaerales bacterium
GACCGACAATCGGAGCGCACACAATGGAAGTGCGAACGACAAGATTTGGTGTAATCGATATCGCGGAGGACCGCGTGATTACCTTCCCCGGAGGTCTCCTGGGCTTCGGCGACAGAAATCGCTTCTGTCTGCTACAACCCGGAGACGACGCCTGTTTCTTCTGGCTTCAGTGCCTGGACGACCCGAACCTCGCGTTCGTCGTCACAGACCCAACCTTCTTTGAGCAAGAGTATTCAGTCCCCATCCGCCCAGAGCAGATGTCAGGACTCAATATCCAAAAACTCGAAGACGCACAGGTCTTTGTCATCGTAAACAAAATCGATGAACAGCTCACCGGAAACTTCCAAGGCCCGTTGATCATCAACACCATGGAAAAACTCGGAGAACAGATCGTCCTCTCAGACAAACGGTGGACAACAAGGCACCCGCTCATGCGCGTTGCCGACACATCCACCCAAATCGCATAGACCCAACCAGGTCTATGCACGGGGTATACCAAACCGCTTCAAGCACAGCATGTGCCAAGTGATCGGTATGCCAACTAAAACCGGGGCTCTATCAGTTTGTCCCGGTCATCAGAAGACTCTTCCGCTTGGTGCTTATGCACCCAGCAGAATTCGTGTGCAAGGAGTTGACGCATGCTTGTGCTCTCAAGGCAGCGCGACGAGACAATCATGATCGGGGATGAGATCGAAATCTCAATCGTCGATATCAGAGGCGACAAAGTACGCCTGGGTATCAACGCCCCGACCAGAATTGCGGTTCACCGCAAAGAAGTCTACGACGCGATCAAGAGAGAAAATACCGAAGCATCACGCCTCGGGTCCACAGACCTCGACACGCTCGCCCAAACAATCAAGCCAGGGCCGGCAAGACGAGGACAACGGACAAATAATCTCATCTCATCACCCGCAGCAATCACGCTGCCCACCACAAAGGTGAGTTTGGCAAACAATCTCATCAATACCAGTTCCCAAGAATCTTCATCGAAGAAGGACACCGCTTAACCCCCCCCCCGCACCTGTGACGCTATGTACAGGACCGCAACCAGCAATCACGGAGGATTGCCATGACACGGATTAATACAAATGTCTCAAGTATGATCGCTCGCCAGCGCTTAAACCGCTCAGGTGACGATCTCCAGATCAGACTCGAACGCCTCTCAACAGGACTGAGAATCAATCGAGGCAGGGACGACCCCGCAGGGCTGATCATCTCAGAACGAATCAGCACAGAGCTCAAAGGCATCGAGCAAGCAATCGCAAACTCGCAACGCGCAAGTTCCGTGATCGCAACCACAGAAGGATCGCTGACCGAAATCAACGACCTCCTCAACTCGATCAAGGCACTCACCATCGAAGCCGCAAACTCCGGCGCCATCTCAGACGAAGAACGAGACGCCAACCAGCTCCAAATCGACTCGGCCATCCAATCCATCACCAGGATCTCAAACACCGCCACCTTCGGCGGCCAAAAACTCCTCGATGGATCACTCGGCTACATCACCTCAGGAATCTCAGTCTCCACCATCACCAAAAGCAGCATCACCGCCGCAAGCTTCATCAACACAGGCGCGATCAATGTCTCCATCGATGTCATCGCTTCAGCCCAGAAAGGCTCTCTATACCTCAGCGGCGACAACAGCGGCGCAGCAGGTCCACCCGCCGACGGTGCCATCGCCTCTGCAACCACCATTCAAGTCAGAGGCCCATTAGGTGTTCGCGAAATCGATATCCTCTCAGGCACTTCATATACCGATCTAGCAGCAAGCATCAACGCCCTCACCGGGCTCACCGGTGTCACCGCAGATATCCTCGGTGGAGGCGACACCTCAGGCATCGCTTTCCGCTCCGAAGGCTACGGATCAAATAACTTCGTGTCCGTAGAACGCCTCAACAAACCCGCCTCAGCTGCAGCCGACAACTTCAACCTTGTCAAAGTCGATGTCAACGCAGATGTCACAGGACTTCCATGGGGCCTCACTACTGTCGCCGCCACCCGCGATGAAGGCCGAGATATCTCCGCACTCATCAACGGCAATGTCGCCAGCGGCAACGGCCTCCAAATATCCATCGGCTCACCGTCCCTCGCCCTCAAACTAGACCTCTCTGAGGTCTACGCAACCGACCCCTCGCTCGCAGTTTCAACCTTCGACATCACCGGCGGCGGCTCACTCTACCAACTCGGACCAACCATCAACGCCCTTCAACAGTCCAATATCGGAATCCAGTCCACCTCCTCAGAATCCCTCGGAAGCGTATTCAAAAACGGCGTAGCCAACTTCCTCTCCTCGCTCCAAACAGGAAAAACCAACTCCTTAGCGGCTGCCGACCAAAGCCGGGATTATTCCACCCTCTCAGAAATCGTCGAAGCCTCCATCGACGAAATCTCCATCCTCAGAGGCCGCCTCGGTGCCTTTGAACGAAATGTCCTCGATGCCAACTCCCGATCATTACAAGGAGCATTCGAGAACCTCACAGCCTCCCAAAGCTTGATCCGAGACGCAGACTTCGCCCTCGAATCCTCAGCACTCACCAGAGCCCAAATCCTCCAATCCTCAGGCATCACAGTCCTCACCCTAGCCAACCAGCAATCCCAGCAGGTCCTCCAACTCCTCGGCTAACCATATTAAAGACACATATCCCGACCTCACACCACCCCTCTTTTGAGGGGTTTTTTATGCGCTGAAAAACAATAACGCCTATTTGTGGCCATTAAGAGCAATATTCAAAAGAAAAATGACTCAGAACCGACGACACGACTAAACCCGCCCCAAATCTACGCCGATCCGTGAATCGTCATCCGGGTGTGTACCCAGATGGAAGGTCAGCTTTGCGATACACCAATCGCAAGCACGCCAAGCCGGAAAAACCGGCAAGGCAAAACGGGCGGCTAAGGAAAGTCACCCGCCCAATAAACCCCGGCACTATGCCCGGGAATAACACGGAGGTTGTCAGCCAATGACACGCATCAACACAAATGTCTCATCTTTGATCGCACAAAATGTGCTCGGTCGAAACAACAAATCACTCGGCGTCGCGCTCGAACGCCTTTCCACAGGTCTCCGGATCAACCGTGGTAAGGACGACCCCGCAGGCCTCATCGCTTCTGAAGCGCTCCGCTCAGAAAAAGCAGGACTCAACGCAGCAATCAGCAACGCAGATCGCTCAGAGCAAGTCGTCAACATTGCCGAAGGCGGCCTCCAAGAAGTTTCCAACCTCCTGGTAGAACTCCAAGGACTCATCACCACCTCAGCAAACGCCGCAGGTCTCTCACAAGAAGAAAAAGAAGCAAACCAACTCCAGATCGACTCGATCCTGCAAACCATCGACCGCGTTTCAGGCGCAACAGAGTTCCAGGGATCCAAGCTCCTCAATGGCAACTTCGATTACCAAACCACAGCAATCGCCGCTGGCGTCACAGACTTCGAAGTCCGTGGTGCAAAACTCGATGGCTCAACAGATCTCGCTGTCAACGCAATCATCACCCAGTCAGCCCAACAGGGCGGCCTACTGCTCTCCTTCGGTGGCGGCATCATTGACCTCACCGATGCAACAGATCAGTTCGTCTTTGAAATCTCAGGCGACAAAGGCTCGCGTGAATTCCAGTTCGCCTCGGGTGCAACACTCGCACAAGTCACCGCAGCAGTCAACTCCTTCAAAGATGTCACAGGCGTCTCAGCAGCAGTCATCGGTTCATCGGGCATCAAACTCGCATCCGTCGATTTCGGCTCAAACGAATTCGTCTCCGTCACCATCGTTGACGATGGAAACATCGCTGCAGGCGACGGCATCATCGAATACGCCACTTCAGATTTCGATGTAGCAAGTGCCGGCACCGCAGTCGCATTTACAGATGCAGGCGCCTCCAACGGCATCCGCGATGAGGGCCAAAACATCGCAGGGTCAATCAACGGCCTCAGAGGTGTTGGTGTAGGCAAATCCCTCTCAGTAAACTCCGACTTCCTCGATGTCGAGTTCACACTCAATACCGCAACCGCTCAGGCACTCGGTTCAGTCGCCGCACTCACCATCACCGGTGGCGGTGCAGATTTCCAGCTCGCCGCTGAAGTCAGTATCGCTGGCAAGGTGTCGCTCGGAATCGGCGACCTCTCGGCCCGTAAGCTCGGTGAATCCTCACTCGGCTTCCTTGATGACCTCGCCGCAGGCAAGTCATTCAATGTTGTTGACGGCAACAACCTTGATACTGCACAGCAAATCATCGACAAGGCCATCAATCAAGTATCCTCGACCCGTGGTCGTCTCGGTGCCTTCCAGAAAAATGTTGTTGGTGCAACCCAGCGTTCACTCAGCACAGCTCTGGAAAACATCACCGCC
>JAESRA010000026.1 GCA_016764895.1 Phycisphaerales bacterium
CACCCTCATCCCCAATCTCTCCCAGCGACCGGAACCAACTGAACTGCTGCTTCCCCTGCCATACCGTCCGAAGTAAGCGTTCCTCGCCGGTCCGTTCAATCTCACGAAACAACGCGATCCGCTCGTTGGCCCACTCCTCAGGAAATCCAATCTCCACCAGATTCTTTCCGATAATTTCCTCCGCCCGCACCGGATTCTCCAAAAAAATCCGGATCGCCTCGTCGTTGATATACATCAACACCCCATCACGATCCAGCACCGAAACCCCTGTCCCCGGCTCATGACTCAGAATCTTAAAAATTTCTTCGCGTGCACACATCTTATATACACCTCTTTTCCGATGAAATAATACGAGCCAAAAGGTACTACCTACGATTCGGCGATGAATTTTTTACTCTACAACACCATCACCAAGTCCCAAGAGCCCCTAATCCCCGCAGATCCCTCACAAATTACCTTCTACACCTGTGGCCCAACCGTCTACGATGACGCGCATATCGGTAATTTTCGCTCATTTCTGGCCGCAGACCTCCTCCGCCGCTGGATCGAATCACCGCTCTGCACGCTCCAAACAACCGACGGCAGCACCCACACACCCACCAAAGACAGCCCAAGAACCGTCACCCATGTCATGAACATCACCGATGTCGGACACATGACCGACGACGACAACGCCGACGGCGCGGGCCAGGACAAAATGGAACTCGCCGCCCAACGAATCAAGACCTCTATCACCGAATCCAAGAAAGACGGCTCCCTCCACAAAGCCGCCGACATCGACCCAAACAACCCCAGAGCCATCGCCGACTTCTACGAAGCCCGGTTCAAAAAAGACGCCATTGCACTTGGATTGAAAGTCGCCATCGAAGCACAAGCCGACCCAACCCTCATGCCCCGTGCCTCTGATTATGTCCAGCACATGAAACAGGTCATCGCTGAACTCATCACCAAAGACTACGCATACACCGCCGGCACCCCTGGCTCCCGCGCCATCTACTTCAACACACAATCCTTCCCAAACTACGGAAAGCTCTCAGGCAACACCCTCGAAAACCTCAAAGGCGGCGCCGGCGGACGCGTCGATGAATCCCAACAATCAGAAAAAAAACACCTCGCCGACTTCCTCCTCTGGAAAGAAGACGACACTCATAAAATGAAATGGCCGGCCCCAGACCACGCCGATTGCGCGGGTTGGGACGAGGGCTACCCCGGCTGGCACATCGAATGCACGGCCATGGCTCTTTCGCGTTTGGTTGACAAAGACCTCAATCCCGCCGCGATCAACAACGCCACCATCGACCTCCACTCCGGCGGCGAAGACAACATCTTCCCCCACCACGAATGCGAAATCGCCCAATCCTGCTGCTTCACAGGCCAAGTAGACCAAGACAACCCCTCCTTCGCCCGCCACTGGTTCCACGCCCGATTCTTGAAAGTCGAAGGCGAGAAGATGTCCAAGTCCAAAGGCACCATGTACACCCTTACAGATCTGACAGACAAAGGCATCGACCCCGCCGCCGTGCGCCTCGAACTCATCAAGACCCACTACCGCGCCAACGCGGATTTTTCGATGCAAGGGCTCGCTGACTCCGCAAAGCAAATCGCCCGCTGGCGCCGCTTCATAGAAGCCGCCCAATCGGGACCAAAGGGCCAAACAAACACCATCGTCCAAGATCAAGTCGCCAAAGCCCTCTCCGACGACCTCAACATCGCCGGCGCACTAGGTGTCATCAACACTTGGATTAAAAACACCGACACCCCCTCTCAAGCCGACACCCAAACATTCAATCTATTCGACCAAATCCTCGGTGTCCTCTCCCTCAAACAACCCGAAGCCGAAGAATCAAAATCTGGCATCGCCCTCTACCAACCCGGCGTCACTCCATCACCAGAAATCGAATCCCTCCTCACCAAACGAGCCGAAGCTAAAAAAGCCAAAGACTTCACTACCGCCGATGCCATCCGCGACCAACTCACCGCATTAAACCTCACCATCATGGACAAACCCGGCGGCAAAGTCGAAGTCGCCCCCGCCAACTAACCATCTCCTTCTTCTCTGCGCCTCTGCGTGACCTCTGTGCTCTCTGCGTTCCTCTTCTCTTTCTTCTCTTCCCCCAGTGGCTAATGCCTAGTGGCCAGTCCCTACTATCCCCCATGCTCTGGACCCTCTGGCGAGCCATCTTATTTGAGTTCTGGCGGATGCTTCTCATCTCCACCTCTGTCGTTGTGGCCGCGATCGCATTTGCCGCCACTGTCAAGCCCCTCGCCGACGGCTCATTGACCGTTGATCAAGCCTTCCGGTTCCTTGGATACGCCATCCCGCCCATGCTCGCCTATGCGCTGCCCTTTGCCGCGGGATTCTCGGCGACGATGACCTACAACCGAATGGTCTCAGAAAACGAACTCACCGCAGTCTTTGCCTCCGGCGTCTCACACAAACAAATCCTCTTCCCCATGCTCATCAGCGGCATCATCCTCTCAGGCTCACTAGTCACACTCAACAGCCGCGTCATCCCCCACTTCCTCCAACGCATGGAAGAAATGGTCACCCGCGATTTTGCCAAAATCCTCGTCAACTCACTCTCCCAAGGCCGGTCGGCAATGGTCGGCAATACCGAAATCCACGCCGACCGCGTCGAAGAAGTCACCCCAGAACCAGACTCGCTCATCGAACAACAGTTCCTCCTCGGCGGCGTGGTCATGATCGAGGCCAACGACGACGGCTCGATCCGCATCGACGGCACCGCCGCCCGCGCATGGATCCTCATACTCCCCGCATGGGCACTCTCCCCAGATGACCGGGCCCGAATCGCAGACGACTCCTCCATGGCGGTCGTTATGAAATTTGTCGATCTCACCATCAACGAACAAGGCGATGCGGTCTCCTGGGAATCGGTCACCTCCCCGGCCATCCCAATCCCGCGGGTCTTTAAAGATGATCCGAAGTACATGTCCTCTGTGCAAATGAAACGGCTCCAAGCCAATCCAGACCTCATGAACTTTGTCGATCGCCGCCGCGTTGCCCTGGGCCGTTCGATTGCCTCAACCCAAACACTGGCCACGCTCACCAAACAGATCAATACCGGGCAACCCATTACACTCATTTCAAACGCCAACCAAACCATCACCCTCTTGGCCGGTTCCATTTCCAACATGGGCAACAACTGGATACTGGGCCCGCTCGAATCAACAAACTCCATCGAAATCGAAATCAACAACCACAACAACAACACGATTTCCAACACCGAACGCCTGATCGCCGAATCTGCAGTACTCAACCCCAACGCGTCGGGCACCATCGATCCTTTCGACACCCAATCATCTCCCAATACACTTTCACTGGACCTGAACCTCACAAACATCACAATCCTCGGCGACGCCATGAACCCGCAGAATCAGATCGCCCAAACGCAGTACAACTCGCTCCATGTCGACAACGATCCCCTCCCAAATCTACTCAACAAACCGAGCTTTGAGATGCTCGAAGCGGCGGCCGACTATCGCCATGTAGATTCCATCAAATACAACAGTCGAATCGCCCGCTTTGCCGATCAACTTGAGTTCGAGATCGCTCACCTTGGACGCGAGGTTCTTTCCAAGACCCACGAGCGATGGGCGTTCTCCACAGCCGCCCTCATCATGGTGCTCGCTGGCGGCGTCACCGCGATGCGTCTCCGCTACGCCCAGCCATTGATGATCTATCTCTGGTCATTCTTCCCAGCACTCACCACCATCCTCTTTATTGCAGGCGGACAACAAGCCGTGCATAAATCCGGTGCTGTTGCCCTCCCCCTCCTCTGGTCTGGAATACTCCTTATCACCTGTTATACCCTCAACGCATTCCGAAAAGCCTCAAAGCATTAACAGGTCCAATGACCACGACGACCACGATGACCACAATGACCGACACCGCCCAACCAACCAGCCCGCCAGCACCAAGGTGGTGGATGCGTCTGGGCTCTAGGCCTTACGCGGGCGTGACGATCATCGCCGCCTTCTTTCTGCTCAGACTCCTCTGGCAACTCATCTCCCCCTTCACACTCGTCGAAGACGAGGCCCACTACTGGGAATGGTCCCGCCACCTCGACTGGTCCTACTACTCAAAAGGCCCCGGGGTCGCGTGGGTTATTTATGCCTCGACTTCAATCCTGGGGAACACCGAGTTTGCGATCCGCCTCCCCGCGCTGATTGCCTCTGCACTTGGCTCCTATGCCATCCTCAAAACCGCACAAGTCGCCTACAACGATCACCTCACCAGTTTCATCGCCGCCCTTCTCTGGCTCTGTGTCCCCGGACTCGCCATTGCGGGCATGGTCATGACCATCGATGCCCCGTACACCGCATGCTGGGCATGGGCGACCTACTTTGCTGCCAAGGCGCTCATCAAAGATAACCCTAAATCATGGATCGGCTTTGGCCTCATGATCGGGATCGGATTCATCTTCAAATACACCATCTTGCTGCTTGTTCCGGGCGCACTTCTGGCCGCCCTCTTTATCAAACCAAACAAACTCAACCTCAAATGGTTTATCGTCGGCCTGCTCATTGCCATAGTCGGACTCCTTCCCGTCCTCATCTGGAACGCCAACCACAACTGGGCCACCTTCCGTCACCTGCTGGGCCACCTCGGCGCACCCGGCGGAGACACCGCAAATACCAATGTCACCCATGTACCCTGGACACCATACTGGGCGATCGAATACATCGTCCTCCAACTCGCCATCGGCGCGGCCGTCCTTATCCTCGCGCTCTTTGCAATCCCAAACACCAAGAAGCACGCCGACCAATCAAGTCGCAACGCCACCGCAACACTCTGGCTCCTGGCACTTCCAATCTTTGCCTTCTACTTCATCGTTTCGTTCATCACACAGACCGAGGGCAACTGGGCACTTGCGGGCTTCGTCTCGATCATCCCCGCCGCAGCATGGGCAGTAATCGACGGCGTCAAACGCAACGACTACCCCGTCCGCATCGCATGGGGCGCCGCCATCTTCCTCGGCATTACCTCACTCCTCTTGTTCCCCGCCGCAACCTGGCTCTCTAACCGTGCCGTCATCGGGCAATACATCCCGCTCTCCCGCATGACCGGAATGAGAGAACACGCCCAAGCCGCCCAAGTAATCCTCGATGAACTCGAATCCCAAACCGGACAGCAACCCCTCATCATCACCGAACACTACGGCCGCGCCTCCCAACTCGCCTTCTACCTCAAAGACCACCCCACCACCTACTGCATCTCCGCACTCGTCGGCGGACGCAAAACACAGTATGACATGTGGCCATCAACAGATCTCTCAAACCCCAACACCCTCGCCCCACTCCAAGGCCGTCCCGCGCTCCTCATGGGAGGAAGGATCAATCAATGGACCACCGCCTTTGATCAGGTCAAAGACATCGGCCAACTCGATTCTGAACCAATCGACAACAGAACCTCCTACATCGGCTACAACTTCACCAACTTCAACTCCTGGCCCCCCCACCCCCCAAAGTAAGACACCCCCCAAAGTAAGCCCCTCCCCAAAGCAAGCCCCCCCAAAGTAAGACATCCTTGCTCAACACAATACCGTGAATACCATGAGTGGATCAGCCGATAGATTTATCACACCATGACCTACAGAAGCCCCCAACAACAACGACAACGCTGGCTCACCCTTTACCAATTTGGGGCCGCGTTTGCCATCGCCTTTGTGATTGTCTCCCTTTTTGATTTCATCCTCCTCCACGCCCTGACCACCTCGAACCCCGAAACCGGGCTTGTGGATCGGTCTTTTGAGACCGACGACTGGTACACCTCACTCCGCAACATCGGCTTTGTGGGCACCTGGGGTGTCGCCGCACTCGCGTTTCTTTTGTATGATCGAAACTGGGCCCGCGCCCTCCCTGTATTTCTCGCGCCACTCTTGTCTGGTGCTGCGGCAGAACTCCTCAAACTGGTCTTCACCCGCGAGCGACCTGTTTCTGATGCGATCATCCAGCCCGGCGGCTACCACTTCCGCTTCCCATTCTCCGGATTCATCGACGGCCACAACCTCGGGCTCCCCTCAAGCCACACCGCCGTCGCCTTCGGCGGCGCCTGCATGCTCGCCTACTACCTTCCCAAACTCCGCCCGCTCCTTCTCCTGCTTGCACTTGGTTGTGGATACTCCAGAATGATCACCGGAGCCCACTTCGCCTCTGATGTCTTCCTCGGAGCCCTCGTCGGCTGGGCTATCGCTTATTGGTTCGCATCAACCCTCCCCAAACCAGACCGCAAGTTCGCAATCTGATCGCCCGCCGAGCGCATATCATCCCTCCGATGTCCCTGATCGACCGCTACATCGCGCGCCAGTTCTTGACCAATGTGGTCCTGCTCTTTGTCATTCTCTTTAGCTTCATCGTGGTCATTGATGTCTCCCTCAACATTGACCAATTCCTCGAAATGGCCAAACGCCTCGGCGCCCAAGCCGGCGAGCAAGACCCAGGCACCATCCGCAAATCCGTCCTCTCGATCCTTCTCATCGCCGACCTTTGGTGGCCCAAACTTCTCCAACTCTACAACTTCCTCCTCGGCATGATTATGGTCGGCGCAATGGGCTTCACCTTCTCTCAAATGTCCAAAAACCGCGAGTTCATCGCCCTCATGGCCGCGGGTATCGGGCTCCATCGCATCATCAAGCCCATCATCATCGTCGCGCTGGGGCTCACCGCACTCCAAGCAATCAACCAAGAATTCATCATCCCCAAAATCGCCCCACTGCTTGTCCGAGGCCACGAAGATGCCGGCGATCATCGCCTGAGTGTTGACTCCGTTCCCCTCACCCTCGACGGCCAAGGACGGATATTCCGAGCCGCAGCCTTTGATGCCAACACCAACACCCTCGAAGGTCTCTACATCCTCGAACGCGACGAAAACGGACACACCTCCAGATCCATCACCGCCGAGTCTGCAACCTACCACGACGGCGGATGGAACCTCGTCAACGGCATCGCACAACTCCGAAGCCAATCCTCAATAAGCCAAGAACTCCCAATCGACCGTATCGAATCTTCACTCGATCCCAATGAACTCCGCATCAATCGCTACGAGTCCTACTCTCAAGCCCTCAGCTTCGCCCAGGCCCGCGAGATGCTCAACCGCGAAACCCTCAAAGACCCCGACAAACGCGCCCGCTACGAACGCATCGCCCTGGGCCGATTCTCCATGATGATCTCAGGCATCCTCACCCTCATCATCGCCGCTCCGTTTTACGCCACCCGCGAGCCCAAGAACATGGTCATCCAATCCATCCGCTGCGCCCCCATCGCCATCATCACCTTGATCGCAGGCGTCATCGGCGCCACCGCCGCCATCCCAGGCCTCCCCGCGACCGTCGGCGTCTTCATCCCGGTCATGATCCTCTCGGTTGTCGCCGTGGCTCAGTTCAGCGCACTCAAAACCTGAGGCAATGGGCAATGGCGGATTGTACAAACCCCCGTGGCACAGGCGTCCCACCTGTGATCTTCTCTTCACTTTGGGGGGTCTTTCTTATTCTTTCTCCCTCTTCATCTTCCCCATTGCCGTGCGCCCCGACTCATATTCTGATGCGCGTCGGGTCTTCTCTTCCCCCTATCTTCATCTTCTCCCCCTTCGAGCCCTTCGCGATCTTCGTGTTAAAAAACTCTTCTCTGCGACCTCTGCCCCTTTGCCCCCTCTGCGTACCTCTTCTCAAACTCATTCTTCATCTTCTCTGTGCCCTCTGTGTCCTCTGTGGTCAATCCCCCACCCCTACAATAACTTTCCCCTTGCATCAAGCAAGAAAATAGACGACAATCGCAAAAGCGAAAGGGGCACTGCCCATGGCATCAATCAACTTCTACTTCCAAGTCCACCAACCCCACCGCCTCAAACCCTACTCCGTCTTCAACACCGACCCCTTCTACTTCGACGAAGACGCCAACGGCACCATCTGTAAAAAAGTCGCCGACAAGTGCTATCGCCCAACCACCAAACTCATGCTCGACCTCATCAAACGCCACGAAGGCAACTTCCGCATCTCCTACGCCATCACAGGCACCGTCATCGAACAATGGAAAAAATTCACCCCCGATGTCCTCGACCTCTTCGTTGAGCTCGCTGAAACCGGCTGCTGCGAGTTCGTCGCCGAGACCTACTACCACTCACTGAGCTACATCTACTCCCAAGACGAGTTCGCCCATCAGGTGGACATGCACACCAAACTCATCCAAGAACACTTCGGCCAAACCCCCGCCGTATTCCGCAACACCGAGCTGATTTATACCAACGAACTCTCCAAAGCCCTCGCCAAAATCAAAGACAAGCACGGCAACCCAAGATTCCTAGGCACCATCTGCGAAGGTACGGATCGTCATTTAGGATACCGCTCCCCAAACTATGTCTACCGCCCACCCAACGGCGACAACGATCAACCACTCAAAGGCCCCAACAACCGAGACTTCGGCCTGCTGCTGAAAAACTACAAACTCTCCGACGACATCGCCTTCCGATTCTCAAACAAATCATGGGAAGAATGGCCACTCACCACCGAAAAATTCGCCAAATGGGTCCACCAAATCAACGGCGACGGCTACCTCTGCAACCTCTTCATGGACTACGAAACCTTCGGCGAACACCAATGGGAAGACACCGGCATCTTCAACTTCCTCACCAAACTCCCCGAAGCCATCTTCGACATCGCAAAGAAACAAGACGGCACCACCGAAAATCACTTCATCACACCAAGTGAAGCCCTCAAAAGATTCGACCCCGTAGGCGTCTACGATGTCCCCGAGTTCATCTCATGGGCCGACACCGAACGCGATCTCACCGCCTGGCGAGGCAACGACATGCAACACAACGCCCTCGAAGAAACATATAAGGTCGAAGGCACCATCAAAGATCGCTTAATCGAGATCAAAGCCGCCGGCGATCACAAACGCGAAAAAGAAATCGAATACATCATCACCGACTGGCGCAAACTCACCACC
>JAESRA010000241.1 GCA_016764895.1 Phycisphaerales bacterium
CGGTGGCGGCGGTCGCTCAGGCGGCGGCGGCAGCTGGTAAAACAGCCCGTTCCATCCGTTCCATATAAAATCACGAAAGACCCGTCGGCCCCCCGGCGGGTCTTTCAATTGACAAACACACACTTTCAAACGGGGTGCCGGTGCCGTGCTTCGACCGCTTCGGCGAAGCACACCGGGTGCCCCGACTCGGATTCTTATCCGCGTCGGGTCTTTCTTAACGGGTGCCACTACTCGCCGTCTTTGGGGGGCGGCGCAGTAGTGTCTTCAAACCCCTATAGAGATACCGGGCGCCACTGTTTGACCGTCTTACATTGTGGGGCGGCAAACTACCCCTTTATCCCGGTAGTGGTTCACTTTGATTCTGGTGGTTGATTGGTCAGGATTCCTCTCGAATCCGGCTCGCAATGGTGTAGAATAGGGCATGAGCAACGATCCAAACGAAAACGCCGCCCGAATCGTGGGTCACACCACTGGCAAAGAAAAACCGCTCCCCGCGGATATGGAAGCGGCTTGGGCTGAATGGTCGAAGTCGATCAAGGGTGTGGATGAGCGGGGATGGACGCTGCTTAGGGCGGCGTTTGAGGCGGGATTTGAATCAAGTCAGTCTTCACTCACGAACCCCAAATAGCCAGTGTCAGACGATGGCATAGGAAGCACTTCCTGAAGGTTTGACATGAAATGCTGCCAATCCCTAGACAGTTTCATAACAACCAAGATTTGAGCGATGTGCTTTTCAAGCGCGGCGTGCCCGATTTCTTTTGTTAGCCATTGGAAGTGCTTGTGTCGTCTCCGTCCGGGGACAACCTGTGGATTCATCTTCTCAAGTTCATCAACGATGCCAGGATGTAATCGCCTGTAAACCTCGTCTCTAGTGAACTTGCCAACCTCCATTGGCTTGATGTCCCCCGGCTTTAGTCGCTCATAATTCCACCCTTTTAGTCTGAAAAGATGTTTGTAGAAATCGTCTGGAAAAGTCTTCGTCCATTGGTTTAGATTGTCATCCAAGTATTTATCAAGAATGTCGGCGAGTGCGAGTCGGCGGCGTATATCTTGATACCCGGTCGCTTCATCAACAAGGGCGACGATACCAACTGCTGCAAATCCTCGCAGCAGAACCTCGGCGGCATGAGCTATATGTTCGTACCTTTTGGTTAGGCGGCCTTGCTTACGAGCTTCTAGGATCGCATCGCAAAGGTCTGCGAGCAGTGTTGCCTCATAACCCTTTCCCACTCCGCCCTTGGGGAGAATGAACTCGATTGGCGATTTCAGTCTAGACGATAAGTCATTGCTCATGCTTTGGTTATCTGCTATTGTCTCTGCTAAATTGGCCAATCGGGTCAAACCGCCGCCAACCGCCATCCCAAGCCCTGTAAGCATTCCTGACACGATAATGACCCGTCGTTCATCATCAAGCACATAGCAAGGGATGTCTACTTCGCCGATATGAAGTGGTTGGGTACCGCCACAAATTGCCTTTGGCATTGAATCATCTTCCTTTCCTGCCCATCGGGCGGCTGCGCCTTTGCGTGCAATTTCGCTCCTTTGCTCTGGGGTGAGCGATTTCGCCCTTGCTTTCCCGCCCTTCTTGCCCATTTCGCTCGGATCATGTTTCTTTGCCATATCTCAACCTTTCTGCTTGACAGCAAGCATATTGTACCATACTCTATGCTTGCTGTCAAGCTAGGAGTCGAAATGCGTAAACTAAGTACAGAAAAACGAGCCATGATCCTCCACGCCCTAGTGGAAGGAAACAGCATAAACGCCACTTCCCGGCTCTGTGGATGCTCCAAGATCACTGTTCTACGGCTTCTCGCCGATGCTGGCACATTCTGTGCCGAATACCACGATGAGCATGTCCGCAATCTCCAATGCGAGCGTGTCCAGATGGATGAAATCTGGTCATTCGTCGGATGCAAGGATAAAGCAATCAAGGCGGGCGCAGGCGGGCATGGTTCTGTCTGGACTTGGGTAGCAATCGACGCAGACACCAAAATGGTCGTCTCATACCTCATGGGCGAGCGGAATCAGGAGTCAGCACAATCGTTTGTGAGTGATGTACGCGACCGGATCGACTCACGCATCCAACTCTCTAGCGATGGCTTTGGTGCCTACAGAGAAGCCGTATACAACGCATTTTGTGGAAGTGTTGACTTTGCAATAGTCATCAAGGAGTTTGGCTGGGATGGCTCACCAGACACCCGATACAGCCCAGCAAAGTGCGTCGGTATCAAGAAGAGAGTGCTATGCGGAACGCCTGACGAAAAACATGTGAGTACCAGTCTGGTTGAGCGTCAGAACCTCACCCTCCGTATGGGATCACGCCGATTTACCCGCCTGACCAACGCATTTTCCAAGAAAGTCGAGAACCACGCCCATGCAATCGCACTGCACTATTTCTACTACAACTTCTGCCGGAAGCACCAAACGATCAAGACCGCACCAGCGGTAGCAATGGGCATTGCTGACCGACAAATGACGATTCTCGACCTTGTGAAGTTGATTGAAGCCGAAGAATCACGGCTTGGGCGGCGGATCACGGATTATCTTCCAGCCGTTGATTCAAAGTGAACCACTACCTTTATCCCCCATTACCCCAAAAATAACCCTTGCATCCAACCCCAAACCCATGTACACTAGGAATCACATTATATCCAACCCCCATCAATCCAAGGCCACCCCAATGACCCCCACCCCAATCCCCAAACTGACGACCAAACTCCTCACTGCCATCCTCCTCCTCACCCTCTTCACACTCCTCACCCCCCAATCCAAAGCCGACGGCCTCCTCTGCCAAGCCCGAGACTACATCGGTTCACACGATACTCCCGGCAGCGCACGGGATGTACAAGTTGTCGGTGCCATTGCTTATATAGCTGACGATATGTCCGGCCTTCAAATCATTGATATTTCCAACCCGGCTACACCCATTACCCTCGGTTCATACAACACACCTGGCCAGGCGCTCGATGTGGAAGTCGTAGGCACGACTGCATATGTTGCTGACGGTGCTGGTGGTCTCCAAATTCTCGATGTGAGCAATCCAGCAGCACCCACACATATAGGATCGTACGATCCTCCGGGCTTCAATCACACATACCATGTGTCGATTGTGGGCACGAAGGCATATATAGCCAAATCTGATGGCCTTCAGATTCTCGATGTGAGCAACCCAGCAGCACCCGCTTTGATTGGCACATATGACACATCGGAGATCGCAAATAGTGTGACAGTCGTTGGCACGACTGCATATGTGGCCAGCGGTTCCGGTTCTGCTGGCCTCCTGATTCTCGATGTGAGCAACCCAGCAACACCCATATTGATCGGCTCATACGACACGCCGGGCTTCGTAGTGCAAACAAAGATCATTGGCACTACAGCATATGTAACCGTAAGCTACGGCGGCCTCCTGATTCTCGATGTGAGCAACCCAGCAGCACCCGTTCTCAGTGGCTCGTATGACACGGGCAACTCCTTAAGGAACATAGAGATCGTGGGCACGACTGCATACATAACTGAACATACGGCAAGTTATTCTTCAGCCCTATTGATTTTCGATCTAAGCAACCCAGCGGCACCCGCTCTGATTGGCTCGTATAGCACCCGGGCCAGTGCAAAGGGCCTAACGGTCGTGGGCACGACAGCGTATGTTGCAAGTTCTTCTTCTGGCCTCCTGATTATTGATATAAGAAATCCAACATTCCCGGCAACACAAATCGTGTATGACACGCCGCGCAACGCGCGGAGCGTTGCAGCCGTGGGCACAACAGCATATGTAGCCGACGCTTCTGCTGGCCTCCAGATAATCGATGTGAGCAACCCTGCAACACCCGTTCTCATTGGCTCGTATGACACGCCAAACAGCGCATCGCGTTTGACGGTCGTTGGCACGACTGCGTATGTAATCGAGACTTCTGCCGGCCTTCCTGTCGGCCTCCTGATTATTGATGTAAGCAACCCAGCAGCACCCGTTCTGATTGGCTCGTATATCACGCCGGAGAACCCATATAGTGTGACAGTCGTGGGAACGACAGCATATTTAGTCGGAAGTGTTGAGCTCCAAATTCTCGATGTGAGTAATCCAGCAACACCCATACTGATAGGTATGTATGACGATCCGCTCCTTTACGGATCTGATGTGGAAATCGTGGGCACTACAGCATTTGTAACCGTAGGATACGATGGCCTCCTGATTCTCGATGTGAGCAACCCAGCAACACCCGTTCTCATTGGCTCGTATGACACGCCAGGCGTTTCAACAAATATAGCGGTTGTCGACGCAATAGCGTATATAGGAAATTTTTATAACGGCCTCCAGATAATCGATGTGAGCAACCCTGCAGCACCCGCTTTGATCGGCTCCTATGACACGCCAAGCTTCACATATGGCCTAACGGTCGTGGACGGGACGGCATATATAGCGGATTCACATTCCGGTCTCCAGATAATCGATGTAAGCAACCCAGCGGCACCCGCTTTCGCTGGCTCCTACGACACGATTGGAAGTGCATATGAAGTGGCGATCGTGGGCACGACTGCATATGTGGGCCTTGATACAGGCGGCCTCCTAATACTCGACCTCACCGACTGCCCCCCCTGCCCAGCAGACCTCAACAACGACAACACCCTCGATTTTGCCGACATCTTCGAATTCATTGATGCATTAACAACCAACAACCCCATCGCAGACTTCACCAACGACGGCCAATACGACTTCTTCGACATCGCAAGCTTCCTCACCGCCTTCTCAACCGGCTGCCCCTAAACCCCTAAACCCCTAAA
>JAESRA010000242.1 GCA_016764895.1 Phycisphaerales bacterium
CGGCGGCTTTGGGGAGGAGGGAGGTCTTGGTGAAGCCGGGCATGGTGTTGGCTTCGAGGAGCCAGGGGGTTCCTTGGTGGTCGAGCATGAAATCCACGCGGGCCAGATGACGCACGCCGATGGACTGACACAGGGACAGCGACCAATCTTGGAGATCAGACACCAGATCATCGGCTAGATCGGGGTTGACGGTGTAGACGGTATCGGCGCGTTCGTATTTCGCTTGGTAGTCGTAGGTTCCTGAGGCCGGGGCGATTTCGATGGTTGGAAGTGCCCTTAGGCCCCCACTTCCATTGTCTATCACGCCGATGGTGAGTTCTTTGCCGTCGATCAGGGGCTCGATCATATAGATAGATTGGTGATCGGATTGAGCGATGGTTTGGAGGGCGGCGTGCCAGGATTGGAGATTTGGGCAGAGATAGAGCCCGAAACTTGAGCCTTCGGCGACGGGTTTGATGACTATTGGCAAGTCAAGAGGTGGGTCGATTGGGTGAACGGCTTGGGTTGGGTTGGTGATGGCGGCGGGATCGAGGAGGGCGGCGGGCTTGGTTGGGATGCCCAGTGTGGCGGCGAGGAGTTTGGTCGCCATTTTGTCCATGGCGATGCGGGCGGCTTGGGCTTTGGCTCCGACGAAGGGTTGGCCAGCGGCTTGGATTCGTTGTTGGAGTTGGCCCCCTTCTCCGAAGGTGCCGTGGAGAACGGGGAAGATGACATCGGTTTGCCAGGCGGCGATTTCTTCGGTCGTTGGTTCATCGACTATAAGTAGTTTGGCATTGAGCCCGGCATCAAGGCATGCTTGGTGGACGGCTGTTGCGCTGGCGATGGAGACTTGGCGTTCGGCGTCTGGACCTCCGCCGAGTATGAGGACGGCGGTCATGATTCTTGCTCCGTATCACGAGACCAAATGACGACTTCGTTTTCGAGGGTGATGCCGAAGGTGTCTTGGACCTTTGTGCGGACCTGGTTCATGAGGGCGATGACATCGTTTGCTTTGGCGTTTGAGGTGGTGGTGATGAAGTTGGCGTGGAGGTTTGAGACGGTTGCTCCGCCGAGGGTCATGGCTTTGCAGTTGGCTCGGTCGATGAGCATCCCGGCACTAACGCGGTCGCCGGGTTGGCCGATGTTTTCTATGGAATCGGTGAGTGTTGGGTTTTTGAAGGCGCAGCCGGCGGATTTTTCGTTCATGGGCTGGGAGGCGGTTTTGTAGGCCATGCACTCGGCGAGTTGGGCTTTGAGTTGCTGGGTGTCGGCGGATTCGAGCTCGAAGGTGGCCGAGCAGATGATGAGGTGGTCGAGTCCTGAGTGGCGGTAGTCGAAGGCGATGTCTGATTTTTTGAGATCGTGCATGCGACCGGCTCTATCCATCGCGCGAACCTCGATGATGTGGTCGCTGATCGCGCCGAACTTGCCTCCGGCGTTCATGATGAGTGCGCCGCCGATGGTGGCGGGGAATCCGGCGAGGCCTTGCAGACCGGCGAGTCCGGTGCTCACGGTTTGAGTGATGAGCCTTGGGAGGGGGACACCGGCGCCGGCGTACACAAGCCCGGCCGCTTGGTCGATTTCTATTGTTTTGAAGGCGTCGGTTTGCATGGAGACGACGAGATGATTGATGCCGGTGTCGCCAACTAAGAGATTGGCACCTTCGCCGAGGATTTTCATGTCTGGGTCGAGGTCGAGGCATTGGGCGAGTTGATTTTGGGAGTTTGGTGTGGCGAAGCGATCGGCGCGGCCTCCGATTCGGTACCAGGTGGAGATCGGGGCGTTTTGCTCGATATGTAGATTCTCGGTGTGGATGGTCATCGGTTGAGGCCTGCGTCGAGGTATCCTTGGCCGACTTGCCAGACGGGGCCTGCGCCCATAACGACCAAGAGATCGCCGGGGCGGCACATGCCTTCGAGTTGTTCGATGATGGCTTCAAAGGGATAGAGGTGCATGGCTTTGACGCCTCGTGCGCGGAGGCGGTCGACGAGGTCGGAGGAGTTGACCTTGTGTCGTTCGGCTTCGGAGTCGCGGACGAAGTAAATATGAGGCACGATGACGACATCGGCGTGTTCGAAACTGGTGGCGAACTCGTCTAAGAGGAATCTTGTTCGGGAGTGTTGGTGGGGTTGGAAGACGCAGATGAGTCGTCCGCCGTGCTTGGCGGGGTTTTCGGCGGTTTTGAGTGCGCGGAGGGTGGCGTCGATTTCGGTGGGGTGGTGTCCGTAGTCGTCGATGACCTTTACGCCGTCGCGTGTGCCGAGGAGTTGGAGCCGGCGGTCGAGGCCTGCAAAGGCATCGAATGATTTTTCGAGGAGGTCCGGGTCTGCTCCGACGGAGCGGGCAAGTGCAAAGGCGACGGCGGAGTTCATGGCGTTGTGCTCGCCGGGGAGGGCGAGGGTCCAAGAATGGCTCAGGCCGTCGGGTGAGTGGATGGTTGTCGTGCCGTCTTGGTATCCGACGACCCAGTCGGCGCCGGGGTTGAAGCCGATGGTTTCGATGTCGCAGTTGAGGCCGGCGGTGACCTCACGGCGGAACGCGCCGTCGTGTCCGATGATGAGTTTGCCGCCTGCTTTGGCATCGGGGATGAGCTGGGCGAAATGGGTGAAGGATTCGACGACGGCGTCGAGGGAGCCGTAGATATCGAGGTGGTCGGCTTCGATGGAGCTGATGGAGGCGATGGTGGGGTTGAGGTTGTGGAAGGAGCGGTTGAACTCGCAGGCTTCGGCCAAAAGGATGCCGGGTTTTGTTTTCCAGTCGCCAGTTGGGATGGTTGATGAGCCGACGCGACAGCCGACGCGGTCGCCTGGCTGTTGCAGAGCGCCGGATTCGATTTGATTACAGGTGGCGCCGACAATGACGGAGGGGTCGAGTTTGGTGTCGGTGAGTGCGCAGCCGAGCATGGCGGTGGTGGTGGATTTGCCGTGGGTTCCTGCGATGGCGATTCCGGTGCGACCGGTCATGCACTTGCCGAGGGCTTCTGGGTAGGACAGCACGATGAGGCCTCGGTTGATGGCGGCCAGGACCATCGGATGGTCTGGGGCTACGGCGGCTGATGCCAGGACGATGTCGGCTTCTTCGGGGAGATTCGATGCTGATTCATCGAAGGAGACTTTGATGCCGAAGTCGGTGAGGGCTTTGGTGACGGTGGAGGGTGTGGAGTCGCAGCCGGTGATGGTGAGTCCTGCGCCGCTGAGCATGCGTGCCAGTGCGGACATGCCGCAGCCACCGATACCGATCATGAACGGGGAGGTGCCGCCGATTGAGAACCCGGGCGATGAGCGTGCTTGATCGCTGGAAGTGCCGGGGATTGGGGAGGAATCGTGGGTCATCATCATCCACAGTATCGTCTTGATCGGCACTTTGTCATCACCATTGGGGTGATTGTGGAGATTCGATCGGCTGGGTTAGCAGGGAGGGGTTAGGGCGGCTGGGCCTAGGGTTTGGATGGTGATTTTTCCAAGTGTTCGCTGGCGGAGGTAGTCGTTGAACGATTCAAGATCCACCGCTTCGATCTGCTCGATGACTTGCCCCAGTGTTCGGGGGCTGCCACGGTTGACCAGATCGCCGATCAGTGCGCTGGCGCGGGCACCGGTGGATTCGCCGCTGAAGATTACGCGGCTCTTGAGCCCGATGCGGGCGCGGTTGAGTTCATCACTGGTGACATCGCCGGCTTGCATTGCGCCGAGTTGTTCGTAGAGGACATCGAGCGATTCTTGGGCACGCTCTGGCGTGGTTCCGACATAACTGGTGACAAGTCCATACTCTTTAGCCGCTCGGTAGCTTGCAGAGACTGAATAACAAAGTGCTCGTTTCTCGCGGACCTCGGTGAAGAGTCGCCCGGACATGCCGCCAGAAAGAACGCTGACGGCGAGGAGTTCGTTCATTTCGTTGGCATGGGCGGCCGGCGGCGCGTCGTTGACGATTATGATCTGAACCTGGTTCGTGTCGTCTTCTTCATGAGCGTAGCCGCGGGGCGCGTCGGTTGAAATTTTGGGGGGCGGGGCTTTGCCGCTCCAGCTTCCAAAATATGTGCTGGCCAGTTCTATCGCCTTGCCCGGCTCGATAGCACCGGCAATCGAGAGGATCGCTCCGTCTGGTTTGGCGTGGGCGGCCCACCAATCGCGGGTTGATTGGGCGGTGATGGATTTGAGGGATGATTCGGTGCCATAGGTGCTGCGGTTGTATGGCTCAGGAAGGTGACGCTCGCGGGCGGCCAGGACGGCGCGTTGTTGGGGGTCGTCTGCGAGCGAAGCGAGGGCGTGTTGGGCCATGATGCGGGATGCTTCGAACGATTCGTCGGTCATCGCGGGGTTGAGTGTCATGTCGGCGACGAGTGCAACAGCTTCTTCGAAACGATTATCGAGCGTGGTCATCGACACACCGATTGATTTGGCGGCCGGCGATGCGTCGCGAACGGCTCCGGCGAGGTCGAAGTCATCTGCTTGTTGTTGCGAGTTGCGGGTAGTTGAGCCTCGTAAAAGCAATTCAGCGCAAATACCGACAATTCCGAGTTCATTTTTTTCTTGGTGGATAACTCCACTTGGAATCATCAAACGCATGGCAACCGATCGCATCGAATCGTTTGGTTCGATAGCGATGCGCAGTCCGTTGTCGAGTGTTGCAAGTGTGATTGAGTCGTGTGTTGTGGTCATGCATGATCCGGGTGTTGGAGTTGAGGAATTGAATGGCGATGCACTGATTCTTCACTCGCTGAACACGAAAGTCTTGTAATTGTGTTGAGTAGTACCCCCGATCTTTCGTGATTGCGCCCCAATTGCGCTGCGAACTGCATCGATCATGGTGCGATCGGGGTTTTTTATGCTTTGAACGAATTGCGCGCGTTACCCAAACACTTCATGGTCAATGTTCACCAAAGCACAACGCATTTCGTGTTATCGAGCGCGATGAGTTTGGTATTGATGAAATGAATTCGTTGAATCAAACAAACACAAACCGGTTCGGTTTGCTCTCGCAATGCGCCTGTACCATGCACGCTTCAACACACAAACTTGAAAAATAAGACATGCAGATTGGTATTCTGGTAAGATTTTGGTGAGTGATGTGCGTGTTGTTCGTACGGTTTGCTCAAGTCGTCGACCTTACGGCTCCGATGAGCATGTAAGTGTTAATAACGGAATGTGGTCCCGATCTCGAACACTCGGATCCACAACAAAGCATTTGGGTTCGAAACGGAGAGCCAACATGGCTAAGAAAAAAGCAACTCGTAAAAAAGCTACTAAGAAAAAAGCAACCCGTAAAAAGGTAGCCAAGAAGGCAACCCGGAAGAAAGCAACCAAAAAGAAGGCCACTAAAAAGAAAGCCGCCAAGAAGGCCACCAAGAAGAAGGCAACCCGTAAAAAGGTAGCCAAGAAGAAAACCAAGAAGAAAGCGACCAAAAAGAAGGCTACAAAGAAAAAAGCCACTAAAAAGAAAGCTACCAAGAAAAAAGTAGCCAAGAAGAAAACCAAGAAGAAAACGACTAAGAAAAAGGCCACTAAGAAAAAGGCCACTAAAAAGAAGGCTACTAAAAAGAAAGCCACTAAGAAAAAAGCGACCAAAAAGAAGGCCGCCAAACGCACCACCAAGAAGAAAGCGACCCGTCGCAAAGCGACCCGTCGATGAATTGACCCTGGATTGATCAGAAATGACCAGTCCCGGGCCTATCCCAATGCCTTTCCACGGAGCCGATCCACAATCGGCTCCGTTTCTTCATAC
>JAESRA010000243.1 GCA_016764895.1 Phycisphaerales bacterium
CAAACCTCCAGGTGGTGGAGATAGCTGACTTGCCCCGGTTGGGCCTCCCCTCTGAAGTTGGACACAACCAGCACGGTTGGTGATTTATGGGGCAGGCACTGCAACTGACCGGTGGATTTTGCATCAGGGTGTTATTGAGTGCTTCTGGGGTCATGCCTTTGTGGGCACGATCGGCCGTTTTTTGAGGCACACGGTCTCCGTTCGCGTCGATCGTGTTAAACCATTTATTTTGTACCCAGTAGAGGTCTGTGACTTTGTCTTTGGGGACGAGGTTTTGTTCTGGGTTTCTGTGGCAGTCGAGGCACCAGCTCATTGATAAGGACTCGGCTTGTGCGACGACGGGCATGTTGTTGATGGCGCCGTGGCATGAGTAGCAGCTCACGCCTGCGTTGACATGAACGCTGTGGGGGAAGGTTGCGTAGTCTGGGACGACATGGACTATGCGCCATTCGATGGGGGAATCTGTTTTGAATGCGTCGCGGATGAATTGGACTTTTTCGGTGGTTGCTGTGGCGTCGGGTCCGAGTTTGCCGTCTTCGTGGCAGCCGTAGCAGGTTTTGACTGGGGGGATATTTGCTCGCCAGGATTCTTCGACATTGGTGTGGCAGTAGCGGCAGTCCATACCGAGTTTTCCGGCGTGGGTTTGGTGGTTAAAGCCGGTGCTTGGTTGGGTGGGCATGTAGCCGACTTCCCAGAATTTGGGCGTGGCGTAGTACCACATGCCTGCGATTATGGGGATGACTGCTGCGTGGACACCGATGACGAGCAGTGTGGGTACGCTGTTCATCCACTTTGGAAAGATTGGTTTCACTCGTTGGCTCCGATGAGTTCTAACGAAACCCGCGAGGATGCGCGGGCCTGTGGACGAAAACCAAACCCTCTTTAGGTAGAGGGTTTGGCAATCGCCGACAGCGTAGCATGTGTGAGGGCTGTATAGTGTGCTGCGAGGCCATAAATTTTGATGTTTTTGCGGGCTGCATTTGGGAACGCTACAATCATCCTGCAATTGAGAAGGTGTCTCATTTGCATATTCACGAAAAGAGAACACAAGCTATGAGTTCACAAACAGTTGCGTCAATTTCAGCATCCAAACCACTCGCAAACCCTGTTCTGGGGGTTTCGACGACGATTGGGGTCGCGGGGGTGCTGTTGATGGGGGTGGTGAGCTGGATGATGCTGCTTGTGAACAGAGAGTTGGCTGTCGGGGTGGTCATTGCGGTTTCACTGGCGGCGTATGCAGGGCTCGTTTTCCTGTTTCTCAGGAATGTGGCGAGCCGGCAAAGTTTTGTTGGGGCGATTGCGGGGGTGATTGGAGGGGCGGTTTCTTTGATTTTCATTGGCTCGTTGATGACTGAGAGGGTGAAGGTGCTTGAGAGTGTGCAATCACATTCGTCGATGGAGATTTTGGGTGTGCAGATGGACCGCACTGTTGTTTCAGGCACTGTGGTGTATCAGCCGGGGGGGTTTACGGGGAGTGGGATTGCGTTGGGAGTTGGGGTGATTGTGGGGATGATTTTTCTTGGGTGGTTGGCGGGGAGGTTGCGGGCTCGAAATGTGAGTTATGTGGTGAAGGATGTTGATTGGCGTGCTCGGTTTGCTTGGGTGGTGGCGTTGAGTTATTTGCCTTTGATTGCTGTTGGGGGTTTGGTGACGAGTACGGAGTCTGGTTTGGCGGTGCCTGATTCGGTGAGGACTTATGGATCGGTGGGGATTTTGTTTCCGTTGTCGTTGATGGAGGATCCTCGGATTTACCTTGAGCATTCGCATCGGATATTTGGGACCTTTGCGGGATTGGCGACGATTCTTTTGGTTGTTCGGATGTTTGGGGCTCCGTCGCGGTTGATGCCGAGGGTGATGAGTGCAGCGTTGCTGTTTGGGGTGGTTGGGCAGGGATTGATGGGTATTTTTCGTGTATCGGAGCAATCGCAGGGATTGGCCATGCTTCATGGTGTGCTTGCCCAGATTGTGTTTGCGCTAGCGATTGCTACGGGGGTGGTGTGTTCGAAGCGGTGGGAAGGGATCACGCCGAGTGATGATGCTATCGCATACGCCAAATCGACGCGGTTGATGCTGATGATTGCAACGGTGGGGCTTGGGATTCAGTTGGTTTTTGGGGCGATGGCGCGGCATCTTGATTCTGGGCATGCGGTGATGTCGCATGTCGGGCTCTCGTTTATTGTGGTGATGCTGGTGATTATTGCGGGGGCTAAGTGCATCCGGATTGGGAAGATTGATCGTGAGGTCAAGGGTGGTGCTGGGGCGATCCGGCCGTATGGGGCGATGGTTCATGGGTTTGTCATGTTGCAGTTCACGCTTGGGTGGGGTGCTTTGGCGATGACCCGGACTGGGGGCCAGGGGCATCCTGAGCTTCCGACCTCGACTGAACTTGCTGGTGCGCCTGGGATCCGGGTTGGGGAGGCGATTATGACGACTTCGCACCATTTGATCGGGGCGTTGTTGCTGGCGATGGTGGTCGGGGCGTTGGCTTGGTCGATGCGGATCGCATCGCGGCCAAAAAACGGTTAGTCTGAAATCGACAGGACAAAGAACCGAAGAGTCTTACGGGCTCTTTGTGTGTATGGATCGTGTATCGGTTCTTGCTGAGTGTCCTGTTTTGGCTTGTTTATGGGGAATGCAATCTCTGGGTTGTATTGGCGTTGTCCCGATAAGCATGACAAAACATGATGAGCGCCGATTTGGAGATCGATGATGCCTGCACTTGAGACACAGCCTGCCAGAACAACCGATTCGATCGCGGCGATCAAAGGCGAAGATTTTGGATATACGCAGGCCAGGCATTTGCTTTTGCGTGCTGGCTTTGGCGGGACCGATGAGCAGATTCGGACGCTGGCGAGGTGGGGGCCGGAGAAGTCGGTGGACCATTTGGTTAACTATGAAAAGATCAATGCCGATGAGGCGGGGGCCAATGCGTTTAAGAAGGACATCATCCGGCCACTGACGCGTGAGGAGCGGCTGCGAGTTAACAAAGCGCGGAAGACAGGCGACGAAGACACGCTGGCAATATACCGGTCCGAACGGCAACGGCGACAACGCGAAGACCGGAGGCAGATGCGGGATATTCAGCGGGCGTGGATTACACGGATGATCGAATCGCCACGGCCTCTTGAAGAGAAGATGACACTCTTCTGGCATGGACACTTTGCGACGAGCTTTCGGGGGGTTGAAGATTCGTACCATATGTACGCGCAGAACCGGCTGTTCCGCGGCAACGCGATGGGGGATTTTGGTAGCCTGCTGCGCGGAATCATCCGTGATCCCGCGATGCTCAAATACCTCAACAACAACCAGAACCGGAAGGACTCGCCCAATGAGAATCTTGGGCGAGAGTTGCTCGAACTGTTCTCGCTGGGTGAAGGGCACTACACCGAACGGGATGTCAAAGAAGCGGCGCGGACGCTGACGGGGTTTACCTTTGCAGACAACAAGTTTCGATTCAATCAGGGCCAGCACGACCAGGGATCGAAGTTTGTGCTGGGGGTGAGCGGGAATATCGATGGCAACTCGCTGGTCTCGGCGATTCTGAATCAGGAGGCGTGCGCGTTGTTTATTGTGCTCAAGCTGTACCGATTTTTTGTGCGGGATATTCCGATGGATTTGTCTGCGATTGATACGGGGAGTCGAAAGGCCATTTTGAGATTGGCGCAGATGTTTCGGCTTGGGAACTATGAGATCAGGCCTGTGATTCGGAAGTTGTTGTTGTCGAGGCATTTTTATGATTCGGTCAATATTGGGAGCAAGATCAAGAGCCCGTGCGAGTTGTTGATTGGTTCGGCGCGATCGTTGCGGGTGCCGGTGCGTGATATTGGGATTGTGACTGAGGCGATGGAGTTGATGGGGCAGGCGGTGTTTTTGCCTCCGAGTGTCAAGGGTTGGGACGGTGGGCGGAGTTGGATTAATACTTCGACGATGTTTGTGCGTCAGAATACGCTGATTTATTTGCTCACGGGTGTGCTTCCTACTCGGCCTTTGCTTCTTAAGGATCAGGGGTATTTTGATGCTCTTGCGTTGGTTCCGAGTCTGAATACGCCGGGGGATTCTGATCCGAGCGATGAGCAGATTGTTCGTGAGCTTGCGATGGTGACGCTGGGTCAGGCGAGCGATGATGTGGTGGATTCGGTGCTGGCTGGGGCTCGTGGGGAGCTTGGTGAGGGGGCGATGCGCAACAATGAAGTTGTGGTGCGCGCGTTGGTGATGCTGACTTCGATGCCTGAGTATCAGTTGTGTTAGACTACTCGTTAGAGTGTTCTTTGGAGATGAAACTATGAGTAATCATTTGAATCCGAGCGATGTCAAGGCGTGGACGCGGCGGGATTTTTTGCAGTCATCGACACTGTTTGCATCGGCGGCTCTGACCGTGCCTGCGTTTGTGCAGAGTTCTGCTTTTGCGCTGCCTCGGCCGATGATGGGGGTGAGCTCGATTGCGGGGGTTGATGAGGACCGGGTTTTGGTGGTGATCCAGATGTCGGGAGGCAACGATGGGCTCAATACGCTGGTGCCTTATGGCGATGATGCGTACCAGCGGGTGCGGTCTCGGATTGCGTTGTCTGCGAGCGAGGTGCTGATGCTCTTGACCTAGTCCCGGTGGAATCCGCCGCGCATGAACCTCCCCATCTAGCTCACCTCGTCCTACACGTCGATCTCGCTGATCAGGTAGTAGTCCAGCCTCCCATCTTCCTTGATTATCATCGTGGTGAGGCTGAACTTTTTGTTCACGGA
>JAESRA010000244.1 GCA_016764895.1 Phycisphaerales bacterium
ACCTCACCCCCCACCTCAGAATCCGCATCACTCAGAGCAACCCCCGGCCGCCCAACCGGGTCAGCCTTCACAACAGACGGCTCACCAGACACCACAGGCACAGCAATCTCACCCGATCGCCGAGCAACCAAATCACCATCAACAACCACTTCCCCACGCGACTGCCCAAGCACACGCTCAACCCGCGAAACCTTCCGCCCAGGCCCAGGCATCGGCAACGACCGCTCATTCTCCGCAACACCCCCCACAACCACCCCGCTCGATGGCATCTCCCTAGGAGCCCACCGCAACGCAACTTCTTTTTGCTTAGGCGTTTCTTGAATCCCCAGCACCCGCCGCTGATACACCTCTCCCGACCGATCCATAAACTCAACAAGATCATCTCGCCCAGGCCGTTCATCAAACCGCGCTCCGAGCCGCAGCTTAATAGATTCCTGCAACCGCACCACCCCCCGCACAGGCACCCGCTTGCCAGAAAACGACCCATCCGAACTCGTCAAATTTTCAAAAACACCAAAAACTTGATACACCCCATCATCAATCTTCCGAAGCCACAAATCAGCCCGCCGTGCATGAAGCACCGATCCCCCGATCTCAACAACCACATCCCGATCAAGCACCATCCGATTGGTGCTCCCATCACGCCACACCCACCCCGCCTCGGCCTGCATCGTAATCACACCATCAACCGGCTCAATCGCAATATCTACACCATCAAACGATTGGCCAACCGGCTGTCCCCCACCACCAACAGCACCCACACCACCAACCCCACCACCAGCAAAAGCCCCCACCGAACCCGCGCACAGCACAAGCCCAGCAAGAATAGATTGGGCGGTTGTCAAAGCCGTCAACATGCGTGGCGAGCCTTCCTGCTTGCGAATAATCAACTCAAGGAGCCGTCCTAAGCTCCACCAAAATACACCCTGTGACCAGCAATCACAAGTCGATCACTACCCTAGGCATGGAACTCAGCCCACTCCGAACATATGCTCACCCCATGACCCCCCAAACCACACAATCAAAACGACGCATGATCTCACAAATGAACCCCTCCGAACGCCTCGACGGCGTCTTCTCCATCGCAAACGCACAACAAGGCATGACCAAAAACGGAAAACCATACCTCCGATGCCTCCTCGGAGACGCATCAGGACAAACCGCAGGCCGCATGTGGTCCATCGACGAAAACCACTTCCAACGACTCCCCACCGACGGCTTCGTATGGGTCGAAGGCGAAACACAAGCCTACCAAGGCGAACTCCAAATCATCATCCACAACATCGACGCACACGACCCAACCCCAGAAGAAATCCGCGATCTCCTCCCATCGTCCGAACGCGACCCCAACGAAATGTTCGCCGAAGTCGTCACCCTCCTAAACACCCTAGAACACCCCGCCATGCAAGCCCTCGCAAAGACCTACATGGCCGACGAACACCTCATGGACGCTTTCCGCACCGCACCCGCAGCCGTCCGCCTCCACCACGCCTACCTCGGAGGCCTCCTAGAACACACCCTCACCCTCATGCAGATCGCCGACAAAATCTGCCCCCTCTACCCCAAGATCAGCCGCGACATCGTCATGATGGGCCTCTTCCTCCACGACCTAGGCAAAACCCGCGAACTCTTCTACGACAAAGGCTTCGGCTACTCCGACCGAGGCGAACTCATAGGCCACCTCGTCGAAGGCGCAATAATGCTCCACGACAAAGGCCAACAAATGATGCTCGAAACCGGCACAAGAATGCCCGCCGGCGCCCTCATGGTCCTCCAACACATCATCATCTCCCACCACGAACGCCCAGAATACGGCGCCGCCAAAATCCCATCTTCCCCCGAAGCGGTCCTCGTCTCCCTCATCGACAACCTCGACGCCAAAACCGTCCTCACCCTCGCCGCCGCAAGACCCGACCGCCAAACCATGGCCCTAGGCGGAAACTTCACCGAAAAAAACTGGGCCCTAGGCACCAAAGTCTTCAAACCAAACCCCCTAGCCGAGTGACCCCCCCCCATATAGTGAAGATCACGCCAATGGCACTCCAATCAATGGTTGGGTGCCCCGACTCGCATTCTTATGCGCAGTCGGGTCTTCGATGATTGGAGGGTGCCCTGTTCACGCCCGATGTCTTCATCGGGTTTGAGCAGGTCTTGGTGCTCGTGAATCCTGCTTAAGCTACGCGTAAGCAGGGCACCCGGCGCCAAAGTCTTCAAACCCGACCCCCTAGCCGACGAATCCAAATAACCAAACCAATCAACCCAAACAAATCAACCTAAATCAGGCCGGGTACCCCGTGGATCAAAAAAAACCGGGTGCCCCGTCGGTGGATTCTTATCCACCTTCGGGTCTTAGAGTCACAAAGACCTACAGGTAATCCGATACCGGCACCGGGTACCCCGACTCATATTCTTATGCCGGGTGCCCCGACCCGCATTCCTATGCGCGTGGGGTCTTCGAATAGTCAGGGATCGCCCAATCCCGACGCACCCAAGAGGGCGAGCCGGAGCACTCGGCGATCCTCTTCGGGTTCTTCGACCTTCGGTGCCGTGCTCTTGGTCTTCCAAGAGCACGATCTTTGATATTTGGCCACGCCAGTGCCCTCCTTTGACCCGCTTCAGGCAAAGGAGGTCTTGGTAGTGATATTCAATCAAAGGGTGCCCTGCTCACGTCCGATGTCTTCATCGGGTTTGAGCAGGTCTTGTGGTGGTCGGGGGTCCTGCTCAACCTCTGCGAAAGCAGGGCACCCGGCTTAAACTGCGCGTGCAGGGCACCGGATGTGATATAATGCCCTTTGACGATAAGGAAACAGCATATGGAAATACCTCTTCCGAATCCCTTCTCTCGAATTGGAATACAAATTGCGTCAAACACTATCGAATCAGAACCGGAGTTTCTTCGTATTCACCGGGTGATCAATTCGGGAGATGAAGACCGCACAATTGATTTTAAAGAAGTCCCATATGCGAGTGGGAAACTGAAAGACTTTCTGAATGATGTATGCTCATTTGCAAATGCAGATGGCGGCTTGATTCTCCTTGGAGTCAGGCAAAATTCAACACCGCCGCACACAATCGTTGGTATAAGCAAAGAGGATATCAAGAAATCAACTCAACGACTGCAAGAATGGGCCAGGACAAAACTACTCCCAAATGAAATAGGTGTCTGTTTCTACCAATATTCAACTGATGACACACAGCTTCTTGTGATCAGTGTTCGAAAATCAATCACTGGCCCCGTGTATTACGAGCATGAAGGAGGCCATATAATTAAAATAAGAGGCGGCGACGGAACAAGAGATGCCCGAATCGAAGAAATAACTAAACTAATCAAGGCCACTCCATCTACCCAGTTGCGAATTAACGCTTCAATCCTCGCCAACGATTTCAGACGACACAACATGATTTTCAACAAAATCTTTGTTGAAGTATATGGAGGCCCATCGAAAGATATAATCGAATCCTTTGAGCACAGGCTGCCCAACAATCCTGAGTACATTGCAAAAGTATTTCACTGTGGAATGATTACCAATGCCGAGGTAGTTCATGTTCGTGACATCGACAAATCCTTGATACCTGATGATGTCGTACCGATGGTTGGTAAAGATGAGATTGGTAATCTTGGGAGGATTCCTGCAAAATCGATTCTGTATCTGCTGTACGAACATGAGCGCGGATCTGAGTTGCAGGAGTTTAAGAATTTATGTGAGGCGGCTTCAAAGCTATTGCGTCAAACAAGTTTGGAACTGCTGTATCAAGTCCCATCGCTTTATGGAATCAGGTTCGAAACACTCAAGGACTGGAATCATGTCCTAATCTATGCTGCCTTTCAACACGGCACAGGATTCAAAACTCCAGTTGATCCCAAAACATTCGCAAAGAATTCGTTCCCTTCTGAAAAGGAACTTAAATCAAGACATCTCTACAAAAAGTACAAAATCATGCTTCCTGAAGATGCGCGACAGTTGTCAGCTAGATTGCTTGAAGAAATCTCGGCATTTGGCTGACTAGATTCATGCCCTCCATATGGCTTTTGTTCGGCACCCTAAACCCCCCACCCCCTTGACATTCCCACCCCCAACGCCTTCAATCACCTCCCTTGGGCATCGTGCCCGGGCCAATCCGCTGGACCGAAGACTCGGCAACCCAGCATGGTCGCTGCAACCCAGCAGCACCGCAGAGGTTCCTCAAATGAACCACCCTGCGGACGGAAGAAAGGAACAGCCGCTATGGCTACATATACAGGACCAAAGGTCCGTCTCTCGCGCCGCGTAGGTGTCCCCATTTGTGACACCCCGAAGCACACATCAAAACGCCAACTCACACCCCCAGGCATGCACGGCTTCCGTGGCCGCCGCCTCCGCGACTACGGCATCCGCCTCCTCGAAAAACAAAAACTACGCTACCACTACAACATCCTAGAAAAACAATTCCGCCGCACCGTCGACGAAGCCAAACGCCGTCCCGGCAACTCCGGCGATGTCCTCATGCAACTCCTCGAACGCCGCCTCGACAATGTCGTCCGCCGCACAGGAATGGTCCGCACCATCTGGGCATCACGCCAACTCGTCGGTCACGGCCATGTCCTCGTCAACGGCAAAAAATGCGACATCCCCTCACGCCGACTCGATGTAGGCGATGTCGTCACCGTCAAAACCGGAATCGAAAAACTCGTCCGCGAAAACATGGAATCCCTCGGCGGCCACGAAGTCCCAGGCTGGCTCGCGTTCAACCCCTCAGAACTCAACACCAAGGTCGCATCACTGCCAACCAAAGACCAAATCCCATTCGATGTGAACACCAACCTCATCATCGAATTCTACCG
>JAESRA010000245.1 GCA_016764895.1 Phycisphaerales bacterium
AGCATTGAGTGCATTTTTAAGCAATACAATTGTTAAAGAACGTGCTGATATTAGAAATTTCAGTTTAGATTCAGTACGTGCTCCACAACGTAATTCTGTTGGTGGAACATTACATGGTGAAGTTACTGCCGGTGCTTATACATTCAGAATATGGACGTATGCAGAATATTATGATGATGCTAATGGAAATTCAACACCATACATTAATGAAAGTAAAATAATTATTTTGCCGGAAGCACCTAAATTTAATTTAACTTTTGGAGCAGTTCCACAATTAATTGAAAACGGAGCAGTTCCACAAAAAGGTGCATATTTAATTCAAGATTTTATTGACCAAAGAGCAACAACTCATGAAGTTCATATTAAATCTGCTGGTGTTGCAATTCCTGTTGCAATTGACCAAATTTATACAGCTAAAGTTGTAGCATAATTTTTCAAGATGGTTGTGATTTTCATTAATCACAACCATTTTTAATTTAATTCACATACAAATGAAACGAAATTTTAAAGTAAAATCATTATCACTTGGTGGTAAAAATAACAAGATTTACGAATCAAATGATGTTGTTACATCAGAATGTTTTTCAACTGATGTTGATGATCTTGTTGAAAAAGGTTTTTTAGTTGAACTAGATCCATCAAAAGAAGATTCTAAACCAACAGGTGATGAACCAACAGGTGATGATTTTAGTAAAAAACAAATTGTTGCTTTTCTGAAAGAAATGAATGTTGAATTTAACCAATCTGATAAAAAGGATGTTTTGTGGAATTTATTAATCAATTTAAAAATTGATAATGAATCAAACATCATTGATTTATTAGTTGATTTTATTGAGGATTAAAGGAATAAAAAAAATAATTTTATATATTAAAATCCACCTCATATAAATGTGGTGGATTTTTTTTATACATTTACATTATGGCATTTACAAAAAATAAAATTTGGGTAAAAAATAATTACCTTTTTCTAAGATTAACAACTGGTGAATTATTATCAGATCATAAATCTGATGTTGAAATTACACCAACAACACCAGCTGAAAATGAATATCTAATTACAAGTAATAAGATTGGTTCATATACATTAAAAGTTGCTGATATAGTTGATATTAATGATGTTCAATTTACACCTGTAACATTTAGTGATTTTTATACCGATAATTCGGGTTTTAATCCGGATGCGGGAGGCAGCGCATCAATTCCATTAACGGAAAAAGGAGCACCAAATGGTGTTGCAACACTTGATTCTGGTGGACAGGTTCCATTGGCACAAATTCCAGCATCAATAAAAGGTGGAATTAAAGTTGTTGGTTTTTGGGATGCAAGTACAAATACACCAAATTTATCATTATTATCATTAAATCAAGGTGAAGCATATATTGTTTCCGTTCCTGGTTCAACTAATCTGAATGGTGAAACAAACTGGAAGGCTAAAGATTTAGTTGTATGGGATGATTCATTAACTGGTAATTGGTTTAAAATTGATAATACAGATGATGTTTTATCTGTTTCTGGAAAAACAGGTGTAATTATACTTGATTCTTTAGATATTACAGATTTTCAAGCAGCTGTTAGTTCAAACTCAAGTGTTGCGCTAAACACATCAAAAGTTACAAATGCAACTCATACAGGTGATGTTACGGGTAGTGGTGCGTTAACAATAGTGAATAAAGCTGTTACCAATGCGAAACTTGCTGATTTACCAGCAAACACCATTAAATCAAACAATACAGGTGCTGTTTCTGGCCCTGTAGATATGTCTATTTCATCATCGCAGATAGTTGCAAGATTGGCAACAGGTAATTTAAAAGGGTGTACAGTTGCAGAAATACGGGATTTGCTAGGTATTAAATGGTTTATGAATCAGTTATCTTTAGATGCTGTGCTTATAAATTTAGCAACACGAGGTTTAAGTGCCGGGGCAGGTTCTTATATAATATTTGACCCATCATCTGATGATGAAATAAGGGTTAACATAGGATTGTTTAATAATGGGTTATCTTATGATGGTTCAGATATTGCTTTGCAGTTAAACTGGATGAAATTCGGAAATAGTGGTGGAACTGTAATATGGGATTTGGAATATGCATTTATTGAAATAGGTGATAATTCTTATTCTAAATTAGATGGAACACTTACAGAATCAGTTGATGTTACAGCTATCGCAGATCAAATACTAACTGAAACATTATTTCCTGTTATTTCCGGAGTTGCTGGATCTAAAATTTTACAATTAACATTAACTAGAAATTCAACTGGATTAGGTTCTGATACTTATTCCGGGGATGCTGAATTATACGGTTTTAATTTTATTTAATATGAAGGTTTGGACAAAGGGTGAGGTTGTTTATGCAAAATATGATGTTAGATCATCGTTGCGTGAAAAAAAATTAATGAAAGCAACAATTGATTTTGTTGGTTATTTCATGTCTTTAGGTGATGATAAATTAACAGCTGATACTAAAGTTAGTCAGGTTTCAACTGAAATTTCTCAATATCTATATGTCTATACATTAGGTAATTCAGCGCCATTAATTTCATCAATAAACAATATTGATGAACTTGTTTATCCGTTTATGGATGCTGCTGCAAAAGCTGCATTAGTTGGTTTTTTAAGTAATACGTAAAACAAAATGTTATGTGGTATTTATTGATTTTTATTGTTATTGGAATAGTTATTTCAAAAGAATTTAGAAATGGAGTTGGAACTTTTTTAGGTTCATTAATAGTATTCACAATTGTAATATTAATTGGCCTTATTTATTCTCCTGGTTATTCAATTTATATGCCTATAAAAGAAAAAAAATGGAATCTATTTTTCATTATCTGGTGGCGGTTAATTGATGGAACATATTCTGCATTTGGTGATATGTTAAAATTTGGATTTGCATATCGTTATGATGAGCTTGCAAATGTTTGGGGTGAATGGGTTGAAGATGCTTCGACAACTGAAGAAAAAACAACATTTGGCGATAAACAAACAACATTATCAGCATCTGTTGGGTTTTTAGAATACATGGATTTATACATGACAGGTGCCGTTAAAGGAATAAGCAATGCTTTGAATTTTGTATTTAAACAAACAAGACATGCAATAGGTTCATGGGAAATGAAATTAGAGTTAAAAAAATTGAAAGAACGCAATTTATACGGTAATAAATAATGGGTTTAATAGATCAAGCTAAAAAAGATATTGAACAGATAACTAGCAATTTATCTGATTTTGGTGTGCAATTGACATTGACTGCACCGGGTTCAGAAATTGCTAGTGTTATTGGAATACACGCAAAACATCATACTGGATTTGATGCTGAAGGTTTTCCTGTTAATTCTAAAATTGCAAGTGTTGCTATTTCAGAACAGTTTTTGTTAGATCAAGGTTATCCAACACGAATAAATGGTGAGGTTAATTTAAAAAAACATATTGTTAAGGCTAAAGATTCGACAGGTATTGAACAGATTTATGTCATACGTGAATTTTTTCCAGATGAAACTATTGGTTTAATTGTTTGTATATTGGGTGACTATGAGTAAAATTGTTAATGTAATACAGAAACGGGCCTTTGAAATCATTCGTGATAGAATCGGTGAAATATTAATTGATGAACTTGCAAATCAAGTTGCAATTTCATACAATGAAGATATTGATGCAACTGTATTTGTCGAAAGATCAGTTCCATTTCAAGCTGTAGAATTGCCATGTGTTAATGTATCTGTAACTAGAGGTGGATTTGATAATGCAACAATTGTTAATAAAGACGGAACATATACTTACAATATAGATTGCTGGACAAGGGCAAAAACAACAAATGATAATGGTGGTGATTCATTAGCGATGTTTAAATTACAACGTTTAGCTGGGGTTCTTGATGCAATACTATCAGATCACCAATATAATACGCTTGGATTCGTTAAACCTTACATTTCAAGTACATTTGTTGAAGAATTAGCAATTGCTGAACCTAAAAGAAATGAAGATGCTGAATCTGTTATGATGGGGCGTTTAACATTTGTTGTTCGTGTTTGTGAGGGCGTTGAAAAACTTGAAGCAAATTTGATTGATGGTTTTGATACAAGTGTTAAAATAGGCAATACAGATCAAGGATATATTTATTCAGGAAACAATACACCAGTTCCACCACCAGTTAATCCTGGAGGAACTGTTTTTAATTCATTAAACGTTGAAATTGGTGTTGCACCATCTGGTGGTTTTTTCGTTGTTCCTGATTCAAACATTTCAAATTCAGATGATAGCTTTTCAGTCGATTTACCAGCAACAGAAAATTTAGAATTACCAGATACTATTTATGAAATTTATGTTGATGGTGTGCTAGATCAATCATTTACTGTTCCAGCATTAACAGATCAAATTATAAATATAAACGCATAGAAATGGCTATTGAAGTAAATTTAAACAACGTTGAAAAAAAGGAAAAAACAATTTCCGTTAACGTTCCGGCATTATCAAGTGTTATTGTCAATGAAGTAAACAAAGATAATTTTTTGTTTGGATATGCTGAATTTTTTATTTTTTCTAAAATAAATGCAGCGCAAATACTTATTCCAATACAAAATCCACCACCAATTGGTGCTGAAACTGGTATTGGAAACCTAGATCAGGAAATGGTAGATAATAATTTTTCAAGTATTTCATATAATAATTTTGGTGCTGCGACAGGAACAAATTTACCATTTTATACTTTCGATTTTGGAACACAAAAAACAGTTTCAAGATTTCAGATAAATTGGTGGCAGTTCAATAATTATGTTCCAAATACATTCAGAATTGAGGCATCAAATGACAATGTAAATTGGACTACAATTGAAGATAATCTAACTGGAACAAATATTGTTGGAAATGTTCAATTTGTTGATATTAATGATAATACACCATATCAATATTGGAGAATGTTTGTATATGATGGATTTAACCAGGGAACACAATTCATTGTTTTAACACAAATGATTCCATTATTTGCTAGTACAGTTTTTCAATCAATTGAAAATTCAAGTAATATTGATTTCTTTTTTGATGCAAACGGTAAAATTAATATTGAAAACTTAGATAATAGTGATTCAATAGTAACATTGAGATATAGAGGATAAACAATTGAAATATGGGATTATTAGAGGATAAAATCAAAGCTGAAAAATTAAATGAAATTGAATTAAATTATAATTCAGTTAAAAAATTCATGTTAATTGGATCTAAAAGTTACAATATTAGTCAAGAAAACATTGTTGATATTATTGGATTGATTGCATTAAATGAAGGTTCAAATTTAGGTGTAAAAGAAAATGATGAATTAACACTTGTTTTTCATACAGTTGCAGAACTTAAATCATTACTTGATTCAATTAGATTATACTTAACTGACATTAAAATAAAAAGGTTTGATAAAAGAAAAGAACTAAATAACATTACAGATCACGAATTAATCGTTAATTTTAACACAACTATATAATTTTTTTAATATGCATCATGAATTAGTTGATAATAATGGTTTTAGTTTCGGTGGTTTTTTAACCACATTAAGTGCTTTGTTTATGAATTTATACAATTGGGTGAGTGTTGAAAATATTAATAGTATAGTTGTATTTTGTACAACTGTATTTGCTGCATTTTATATGTTTTATAAATTCAAAAATGAACGGATGATGTTCAAAAAACGTAAAAGGGATGAAGAAAATGATAATGAATCTGATTAATGATACATTAAAACGTGATAAAAACGGAACAAGAAGATTCAGCAGGACGTCATTAACAATGTTTTCTGCATGGTTGATTGTTATTTCATTTGCAATTTTTGATTTCATTTCAAATGGTTTACGGTATGATGTATGGATTGCATTATTAGGTGTTGCAACTGTTGTTAAAGTTGCTGATTCTGCAGCCAAAAAATTAAATAATTTACAATAATATGGGCTTAAAATTAAAAGACATTATTTCACATATTTATCCTGTTGGTAAATATTTTAAAACTAAATATGATAAAAAACAAATTGTTTTACACCATACTGTTTCAGGACCAGGTGTTAAAGGTGATATTAATTATTGGATAAAATCAAAATTTAGAATTGGAACATGTGTAATTATTGGAAGGCGTGGTGATATTAATCAAATTTTTTCATCATCATATTGGGCTTATCATCTTGGAGTTAAAGGATCTGTTTATAAAAAACTTGGATTGCCTTATAAACGATGGGATATGAATTCAATTGGTATTGAAATTGATTCCTATGGTGGTTTGAAATTAGACATGGCAACAGGTAAATATAAAACTGTTTATGGAAATGTAATACCATCAGAAAATGTTCTATATTATCCAGATGGTTATCGTGGATTTTATTATTTTGAAAAATATACACCTGAACAAATAAATGCTGTTAAAGATTTATTGGTTTACTGGGGTAAAAGATATGGAATATCATTACAATACAATGAACAAATGTGGGATGTAAGCAAACAAGCATTATCTGGAAATGGTGGTGTTTGGTCGCATACTTCATTTAGATTTGATAAATCTGATTGCCATCCAC
>JAESRA010000246.1 GCA_016764895.1 Phycisphaerales bacterium
CCCCCCCCGCCGCGATGGCAAAGAAATCACGATCCGAGCCGATTCCGAGTCCCACCGTGTCGCAATCACTCGATCAGGATCAATACGCTCGATCCCCAATGACGAAATCAGATCCCCCGGATGCACGCTCAGCCCGATCTCATTGACCCTTGTCGGTGTCAGATTCTCGATAGCCCCCACCAACGCCACTCGCCGGTCCGAATCCGACAGATCAAACATCCAGTACTGCTCGCTGCTCGACCCATATGCAAAATAAGTCTCCCCAAGCTTTCCAATCGTCAACGACACCAGATCAGGGCGGGTCACTTGCAAATGCCCCTCGCCCTGCTCTTCAAACCCATCTCCACGCCCATCGGTCCCCTTGATCCGCACCGAAACCCGCGCCCAAAGCCGATCAATCGACCCAACCCGTTCATTGTGCGATTCAATAATCTGTGCCACAAGTTCATCGCTCATCGGCGATGGCGACGCCCTCTTGGCCCCGCCCGACCAACACCCACCACCCATCACCAAAAACGCAACTAAACCCACAACCAAAAGCACCCACCCAATCCCTCGATTGATCGCCCAATCATTCATGCCCCGGACTGCTCAAAGTTCATAACTTGCCCAAGTTCTTCGATCGCCCCGCCGATCGCCTCGTCGTCCATCTTTGGATCAACGACTTCAAAGATCGGCCCGCCGCCGCCTTTGATCTTCTGACGAACAACCAAGCGAGCTGGCCCATCGTCATCAGCAGGCAACGCCCGCTCAAGTTCGATCTTCTTCTTACGCATCAACATCAGTGCCAACAGATACCGAAATCCGATCTGCTTGCCTTGGGTTGCATCTCCGAGTTGCTCGAAAAGGTCAAATATCTCATCATCGGATACCAAAGGCGTTTTCTTGGACTCCCCCGGCTCAGGAACACGCCGCTTCCAAAACCCAAAGAGCGTCGCCCCATCAGGAAACTCAGCACCCGCCTCCCAAGCCTCCATCGAGTACAACACCCGGCTCAAGGCCGTCTCCCCAGCCGTCTCCAAAAGTGCCGCAATATGCTCCTCGCCGACAGCAAACTCCCGCCCCGATCCGGCGCAAGTCTCTTGTGATCTGGATATCTCATACGGCGATGCTGAACTACTCATACCCCAAGTGTATCCGATCCACACCTCTGGGTGCCATCACGCACTCTTGGTAGAACGGGCTTCCAGCCCGTTTCTTTCCGAGCGATACAAGACAACGGGCTGGAAGCCCATTCTACCAGAAGAAAATGAGCCCCCCAGACACGGCCTAGCAAGATACATTGAAAAACCGCTGATCCGAAGCTTCAGTGCCCCCGCCGACCCGGAACTTGATGCACTGAGAGCATTTGAGACACCGAGCGTTGTACTCAGTCCCGGCCGCATTCCGATACACCCGTTGGTACTGGCCGCTGCAAGTAAACCGGACACCCAACCAGGGGCGTTCATTTCCTTTGGGATGAATCTCCCCAGGCGGCGGCGGCCCAGGAACGGCTCTCAAACTCATACCCCCTCTATCGTCGCTCCCACACAACTATCTTTACAGCCCATCCCAATTCCTCCTCTCAACCACCCATTTAAACATCCACACCCCCACTCCCCTCACCCACACCCCTGATTGCTGGTAATATCCCCGCTATACATGTCCGGTGTCCTCTCCATCTTGCCCGATCCCCCACCTCCGCCAGCCCCCATCGGGCTCATCGCAGGCGGCGGACGACTCCCCATCCTCATCGCCAAAGGCCTCAAAGAAATGGGCCACCCCGTCCACGCCGTCGGGCTCCACAACCGCTACGACCCCAATCTACCCGACCTCTGCGACAGCTTCAAAGACGCCGGCATCCTCCGCATCGGCTCATGGGGGCGTAGACTCAGAAGCAAGGGTGTTCACCACGCCATCATGGTCGGCAATGTTGATAAATCTGAGATGATGCATGCGCGCTGGCGGTTTATCAAAAATATCCCAGACCTCACGACGCTGATGATGCTCTACAAACATGTCCGCCACGATCGGCGTTCCCACGCATTGCTCAAGGCCGTCGCCGAAGAACTCGACCGCAAAGGAGTTTCACTCATCGACTCAACAATCCCCATCAAAAGCCAACTCGCCCAACCCGGCGTCATGACCCTCACCCAACCCACCAAATCGCAGCAAGCCGACATCGACTTCGTCTGGCCAATGCTGACTGAACTCCTCCGGCTCGACATCGGACAATCGCTCGCAGTGCGCGATCTTGATGTAGTTTCTGTTGAAGCCGTCGAAGGCACCGACCGGATGATCGAGCGGACCGCATCGCTGTGCAAACGCGGCGGCTGGACGCTCGCCAAAGGCGCCCGCGCCCAACACGACCGCCGTTCCGATGTCCCAACTGTTGGTCTTCAGACTATTGAAAACTTAGCAAAACATGGATGCTCATGCCTGGCGATCGCTGCGGGCGATGTTATTATGCTCGACAGAATAGAAATGATCGAACGAGCCGACGAACTTAAAATCGCCATCGTCGGCGTACCCGTCACCCACCAACCATTCACATCCTCCTCGACCACCGAACTCCAATAGTAATATAATAAAATAATAATATAAAAAGCAATGGACCTCCCACCAAAACCATCAGACGCCGACGCCTACACCTATGTCTCCAGAGGCGGCCTCAAACTCCACCACGCACTCACCCAGTTCAACCTCGACCCAACCGATCTCATCTGCGCCGACTTCGGCTGCTCCACAGGCGGCTTCACCGACTGCCTCCTCCACCACCACGCAACCCATGTCCACTGCATCGACACCGCCTATGGCCAGCTCGCCTGGAAACTCCGACAAGACAACCGAACAACAGTCCACGAACGCTCCAACGCTTTGCATACCGACCCCCCAAAGTTGGTCGCTGAAGAAGGTGGCGTAGACCTCATCGTTATGGACCTCGGCTGGACCAAACAACAACGCGCCCTGGCCGCCGCACGAACCTGGCTCAAAGACGACGGCCAAATCATCTCCCTCGTCAAACCCCACTACGAAGCCACCAAACAAGAACTCGAAGCCGGCATGATCCTCGATCCTGCGCTCGCCCAATCCATCGCCGAGCGTGTCCGCGATTCATTGCCTGCGATGGGCTGGCAAGTCTTGGGCTGGACCCAATCTCCACTCCTGGGCAGCGCACGCAAGAAAAACAAAAAGAACAAAGGCAAAGGCAACCCCGAATGGCTTATATTGCTCACGCCATCTAGCAAGGAATCACCATCATGAACTGGCGCGACCACATTGAGCAATGGACCAATGCTCTCAAACCATATTTGGATGCCGAAGGTGTTCAATGTGAAATCCGGGGCCCAGCAACCGAAGATGAGATCGATGATCTCGAAGAGGAACTGTGCTTTGAAATACCAGAATGCCTACGAACATTTATGGAAGATGAATCTGCATACATCAATTTCTGGTGGTATCTCAAATCGGACATCTCACCAATCAATGTTTCAGGCGACATGCCATACTGCGGATATATTGAGTTTGGTCCTCAATCAATCATCACTCTCAATAGCGACCGTACAGGTTTCCTGAGCGATGACTTACCAAATATCTATCGCCGCCAGTGGAAACAAGCATTTCGTATCTTGGGCGTAGGCAATGGTGATGACATCGCACTTGACACTTTCCAGAATCCTGACGAACCCCCAGTTATTTACCTGAATCACGAAGAACCCGAAAAACAGGTACGCCTTGCCGATTCATTCCAAGAATTCATTGACACATGGTTTGCTCTCGGCTGCGTCGGTCCAGAAGGTTCAAACATTCGCCACTTTGTGACCGACAAAGACAAACCACTTCCAGAGTTCGAAAACGGCAGTGCAACAAGCAAACTGGATATCACTTGCCCCAATGCCATTGCGTTCAGAAGCTTCTTTGGTTTGAAATAGACGAACGCACTTTCTCTCCCCCTAGTGGCTAGTGGCCAATGGCTAGGCCGTGTCTGACGGCTCGGAGTTCTCTTCTCTGGGTGCCCCGTCGGAACGGTCTTCCGTTCCTTCGGGTCTTGGATGACCAGACCATTGTGGTTCCCCAAGACCCGAAGGAGCATAAGAATGCTCCGACGGGGCACCCATCAGAGCCGTCAGACACGGCCTAGTCCCCCAATTGAAAAACCGCTCCCTCACGGTCGCGGCTCCTTCAATACAAACTCGTTGTCTGTGTCGCTTCAGCGGGCACCACGGCCTGACCGTCTTGGGCAACCCGTGTCTCGAGAGAACTCACGCCGCCAGCCACACCATCGTGTTCTCCCTATGGACACCCCGAAGCAAAAGCGGTGAGGAAGGCGCTGATGTCGAAGAAATCAAGGACCCCATCGTTTGAAAAATCTGCGATGAGGTCTCCGCCACTGAAGGCAGTTAGAAATGCTGAAATATCAAAGAAGTCGAGGGTGCCTTCGCCGGTCAAATCCGCAGGACAATCCGCCCCCGGCACCGTAAACACATACGCCGAACCAGAGTTGGAACCGTTGTCGTCGTCTTTCCACGCCCCCACGGCTACCACGCCGTTGGTGATGGCGATGGAGTTGCCGAAGCGGTCAAATGTCGCACCGTCGCTTGGGAGGAGTTTGGCGATCTGGACGCCGGTGGAAGCATCGAAAAGATACGCCGAACCGGAGCGGGAGCCGTTGTCGTCGTCAGCGTGCGCCCCCACAGCCACCACGCCATTGGCGATGGCGATGGAATAGCCGAAATCGTGATTCGACGCCCCGTCGCTCGGGAGGAGTTTGGCAATCTGGACGCCGGTGGAGGCATCGAAAAGATACGCCGAACCGGAGCTGGAGCCGTTGTCGTCGTCATAATACGCCCCCACAACCACCACGCCGTTGGCGATGGCGATGGAATTGCCGAACTCGTCAAACTCCGCTCCGTCGCTGGGGAGGAGTTTGGCAATCTGGACGCCGGTGGAAGCGTCGAAAAGATACGCCGAACCGGAGTAGGGGCCGTTGTCGTTGTTATAATGCGCCCC
>JAESRA010000247.1 GCA_016764895.1 Phycisphaerales bacterium
GCAACAGTTGCAAGGGGGGAGGGGTGATTGTGGACAAGATCGAGGAGATTTATGAAGATTGGGCGGATTGATAGCGTTTGACGAAGGCCCGGTATTGTTCTGGGGTGTCGATGCCGGTGTGGGAGGATTCGCGGATGGCTACTGCGATAGGGTAGCCGTGTTCGAGCCAGCGGAGTTGTTCGAGGTGTTCGGTTTGCTCTAGAGGAGATTCTGAGAGTGATTGATAGGCGTTCAATGAACTGACGCTGTAAGCGTAAATCCCGACATGGCGGAAGTATCGAGTTGTTCCGGCGGTGTCACGATCGTGTGGGATCAATGCACGGCTGAAATACATCGCCTTTGCAATAGATTGATCTGGTTCGATGAGACCGATGACTACTTTTACGACATTCGGATTCTTGGCTTCTTCTCGATCATCGATTGGGCTTGCAACGGTTCCGACGGCGGCTCCGTGAGGGCCAAACTCTGGACACCACGGGGGGACTTGTTTTTCAAGGCATGCCGCTGCGATTGCTCCGTCGATGACCTTGTGCTCAATTTCGGGTTCGTCGCCTTGGATGTTGACGACGATGTGATGAGATTTGAGTTTGAGGATTTGGGCGGCCTGGGCAAGGCGGCTGGTGCCGTTGGTGTGTTCGACAGATGTCATGACGGCTTCGAAGCCATGAGATTCGACGGCGGATTTGATTTCTTCGGCATCAGTTGCAACCACAACCCGGTTTACGGATTCGGCCTTAGCAGCCTGCTCGCAGACATGGACGACCATGGGCTTGCCCGTCTCATCGGCGAGGGCTTTGCGAGGAAATCGTGTTGAACCCAGGCGAGCGGGGATGATGGCGATGGCTTTGGTGTCTTTTTTGCCGAACATCTGTATACAAAACCTTTAGCCCTTGAGCTTGGTGATGAGGGCTTTGATGATTTCGCGGCGGTCACGGACATCGCGGTAGCTGAACTGCTGGATCGCCATTGATGCAGCGATTTTGTCGGCTTCGGTCGCGGCTTCGAGATCGGAGTCTTTCTCGGCCTTGTGGGTCAGGGCGTTCATGAGCGAGTAGCGGAGGTCCATGCCAATCACGGTGTCGTCTTTCATTTTACCATCAAGGGCCTGGCGGAAGGTCTGGATCGCGGCGTCTTCCCAGCCGCCGAGCTTCATAAAGGAGTTGCCCATCAGCCCGAGAACCTCTCGCTTGAGTTTGGGTTCATTCTGGGCGAGTTGGAACTGCTCGATGGCCTCGTTGAACTTCCCGGTCTGGTAGAAGATTTTGCCGAGCCGATACTTGAGCCTCAGATCGGTCGGATAGTTCTCGACTTGAAGACTGAGTTCGCTCATCTGGAGTTTGAGATACTTCTCATTACCATCAGCGAGCTTGGCGGCCAGTTCTGCATCTGCCGGATTCGCCTCAACTTGTTTGGTGAGCTTTGAGATCATGCGATCAGCACGGCGCATCTGAACCTCGCCGGCGAGCTGGCGAAAGCGGTATTGCCCGGAGGCTTTATAGGCCTTGCCGTAGAGGGACATGGCTTTGAGTTCGTCGGCATTCTTGCCACGCTCAAGCAGCGCCTTGGCATAGGCGGTGATTACGGCGAGGTCATCCGGGCGCGATTCAAAATCCTCAGCGGTACGCTCAATAATTTGGTCTTTGGTGCTGCTGGTTTTGGCAATCGAGTCGTGCTGCTCGAGTTCGATTTGCTTGTTGGCATCGCGGATGTTCTTGCGAAACCCGCCTTCTTCGTCGTTGTCATAGCCGCCACCGGTGATTGTTCCAGCGGCGAGCATGTTTCGGACACGCACTTGCAAGGCCCCGTCGGTTTGATCCAATCGGCAGGCCATTTCACCAGCAATAGCGGCGAGATCAAAGACATTCCCCGACTCGAAAGCATCAAGGAGTTTGACGAACATGTCTTTCTTTGCTTTGGGATCTTTTTGGACGAGCGTCAGGGCGTGCTCGCCGATGAGCTGGGTAGGCCCTGAGAGCTGGAGCTTGCCCGCAGCTTGGGTGGCTTTGATCGCCGTACCGATATCCATACGCTTGAGACCGAAATCAAGAAGAGCGTTGATGTATTTACCGATGTCACCCTTGACGGCAATACCAGACTTGGTCGCTTTACTAACACCCTTTTTAGGGTTCTCAACGCTGAAGACCTCCGCAGACCGGAGGTAGGCATTGAGGGCCTCCATGTTGCCTGGGTCTCTGCGAATCCCATTGAGCCAGAGCTGCATGGCGTATTCGTAATTTTCCGAATCATGAACAGTTCGGGCGTGCTTAAAGAAAGCCTCGGCCTTCTTTGGGCTAAAGGTTTCGTCCGCGACGGGGTTGGAGACGACTGACTCCTCTTCCACATTCTTTTTTTTGCCAAACATCGCCACGGGTACACCAAGCTCCTGTCTCTGATCGCCAATCGGGCTGACTGACCGGAGAGTGTATGCGATTTAAGGCCCGAATGGTATCGAGCCCGGATACCGATCATCAGCCCGCCATACGATGGGATATGAGCGTTGATCCAGCCAAACTCCAAATCGAGACCTATCCAACCAAGGCCCTGCGGACCAAGGGCCGGGAGATCGAAGTAAACCAAGAAACTCGAGCAGTCGCGGCTCGAATGGTGGAGTTGATGCGAGAAGCCGAGGGGATCGGACTGGCAGCCCCGCAGGTGGGACTGAGCTGGCGGCTATTTGTCGCCCATGTCCCAATCCACGAGGATGACCCAATAGATGCCCAAATCCCATGCTCCTCAGAAGAGTACCAGATTTTCTTGAATCCCAAGATTATCCAGTTCTCCAAAGACATGGAGCCCTACGACGAAGGCTGCTTATCGCTGCCCGATCTCACCGGCGAAATCCGGCGGCCGACAACCGTGACCATGCAGGCAATAGATATAGATGGAAATCCCGTCCAACTGCAAGCCACCGGGCTCATGGCGCGGTGCTGGCAGCACGAAATCGACCACCTTGATGGAATCATGATTCTGGATCGTATGAGTCAAATGTCCAGGCTCAAGAACCGGTCGTTGATCCGCGAGTTCAAAAAAGCCGCCAAGGGCTGATCGGAGAGACGGATGAACATTGTCTTTCTGGGTTCTGGGGCTTTCGGAGTGCCAACCCTTGAGCAGCTCGCCGCCGAACACACCATTACCGGGATTGTCACCCAGCCTGATCGGCGGGTCGGGCGCGGGAAGAACTCAACCCCCACTCCGATCGGGCAATGGGCAGCCGAGCATCTGCCTGAGGTGCCCATAGCCAAGCCGGAGAAGATCAATACAGATGAAGCGCGAGACATGGTTCGCAACTGGGAATCCGATGCGTGGGTAGTCATCGCCTATGGGCAGTATTTGGGATCGAAACTGATCGCAGATCGGTTTGCGATCAATCTGCACGGAAGCCGGCTCCCACGGTGGCGCGGGGCCGCTCCGATCAATGCGGCGATTGTTGCCGGAGATGCCATATCGGGAAACTCGGTCATCACCATCGCCAAGGAGATGGACGCGGGGTATGTACTTGGGCAATCCGAGCGACTCATTGAGTCGACGATGACGGCCAGCGAGTTGCATCATGCGTTGTCACTTGATGGGCCGGATTTAGTCATGCAAATTCTTGAGGATCATGCTCATGGGCGGGTTCAGATGGCAGAGCAGGATGCGGGGCTGGTGACGGCCGCCTCCAAGATGCTCAAGAGTGACGGGTGGATTGATTTTGTCAATGCAGTAGAGTCCCGATGCCGGATCAACGGGCTGAGCCCTTGGCCATGCGTGGCCGTTGAACATCGGTCGCAAGTACTCAAAATCTTGCGGGCGCAATCCGCTGATACGGAATCCCAAGAAGTCTCTGGAACCATTGTGGACGCTGGGGCCGGGATTGTGGCGTGCGGGGTTGGGACGCTGCAGTTGCTTGAGGTCCAACCAGCGGGCAAAAAACCCATGAGCTGGCAGGCGTATGCCAACGGCCGGCAGGTCAAGGACGGCGAAATGTTGATCGGACGGAATAAGGCAGATCCAAAGTGACCATGCAAGTGCGAACACTCTGGGATCTACTGCTGCCAAAGCGACGCGCAAAGCGGAAGCCCCGTCGTCGCCCGACTCCAAAGACCAAACCCACTGTCAATCGTGATACACCGATGCAACTTCGGTACGAAGAGATCACCGGCAGATGCTTGCTGAACACAGCGTGCGAGTTCGAAAGTGGCGGTCGGCAATGTCCGGGGTTGCGTGGCAGGTGACTTATAAAGACGGGACAATGGCCAAACTGATCGAATCACCAAAGCCACGCGGGCCAATGTCGGCGGCCGTGTTTTTGCATGAAATCGGACATCATGCAATCGGGTTCGGAACTTACAAGCCCCGGTGTCTTGAAGAATATTACGCATGGAAGTTCTCGATTGAAAAAATGGAAGAACTGGGGCTCAATGTGACCGACCGAGTGCATAAGCGAATGCACGAGTCGCTTGAGTATGCGCTGGCCAAGGCACTCCGGCGGGGGCTCAAGAAAGTCCCGGAGGAGTTGATGCCGTATTTACCCGCTGGGATTGTCGTCCAGAATTGATCTGGCGATGGCATTCCCCGCGATGTACCCGGTCGACCATGCCCATTGGAAGTTGAATCCCCCGATGCGGCCATCGACATCAAGAATCTCCCCAACAAGATAAAGACCTTTGCTCTGGCGGGACTGAAAATCTTTGCGATTGATTTCGTCGAGCGGTATCCCCCCCGCTGTCACTTCGGCGTGAGTAAACCCACGGTCAGCCTGGATGTACACTTTGGTCGCAGTCAGGAGGTGGGCAAGGGTTCGCCTTGCGTCTCGGCTCAAAGCATGGCCTGGAATCGCCGGGTCGATGCCGGCCTGCTCGCAAAGGGCCATGGCGAGACGCTCAGGGATCAAGGTACGAAGGTGGGTGCGAATCTGAGATTTGCCAAGATCAGTAAGATGCTCGTCGGCTTGCTCAAAGGATTGATCCGGGAGCCAGTTGATCTCAAGATGCGACTTTCGATCGGTCAGTTTGGCGGCCGACAAATACCGAGAGATGTCCATCGGAGCGGGGCCTGACAAACCAAAGTGGGTGATGAGGGTGTCGTTGGTAAAGGACTTAATCCGTTTTTCGGTGGAGGTGACGACCGAGAGGGTGGCGGGACATGCAATGCCTGAAAGTTTGGTGATCCATCGACTATTGTCAGCCGCGATGAGAGGGACCAGCGCAGGGAAGATGTCTTTGGTGATGGTGTGGCCAAGGGACTTTGCAATCTCGTAGCCATGACCATCAGAACCAGATTTGGGAAGGGCTTTACCCCCGACGGCCAAAACGACACGGCTCGCAAAGATCGGCTGATGATCTTTCTTTGAATAGATCGCATAACCAACTTCACTATGCTCGATCCGGTCTACGCGCCAAGGGTTAACGATAGAAATGCCAAGACGGTCGGCCTCGTCGAGCAGGGCGTGGAGGACCGTGTGAGCATCGTCGGTGATCGGGAACATCTTGCCGGTGGGCTCTTGCTTGAGATCGACACCGATTTTCTTGAAGAAGCGAATGGCATCGTTGGCGGAGAATCGTTTGAACGCAGTGCGGACGATGGCGGGCTTGGTGGTAGCGTATTGGTGTTCATCGACGGCGTGGTGAGTGACATTGCACCGGCCACCGCCAGCGACGAGAATTTTGATGCCGATTTTATGAGAACCATCAAGAAGAATGATTGTGGTTAATTTGGGATCTTGCCCGGCATCCTCGATCGCTCTTGCAATAGCAATCGCAGTCATAAGCCCCGAGGCACCCGCACCAATGATGGCGACTTGGACGGATTTGGTGTTCTGAGTCTTTGTCATACATCGCCTCGGAATGAAAATGATCTCTTGATTGCGGATCATCGTAGCTCCCGATCACCTCAACAGATGACCACCCACCATCCGCTACGCAGCCCCTCTGATGAAACAATGGAACACCGCTGCCCGAACATAGGCAGTGGTACAGAATATGGGGTCAGGTCACTGCCATAGCCGTTGACAACGAAGTGGGATGACTTGGCTTGCTGGCCAGAATATTCCCCGAACACCCCCCCAATAGCGGTCGTATGACTGTGTTTTTGTGCGTTTAAATCGGTGAGTAGTTCGAATTTTCTGTAGTGTGCTCTGCGTCAAAGGTCGATAACGCTTCGAAGGCTTAGGGCGTGTGCTCTACGCAAGTGGCCGTGGATGTCGTTGGATGAAGGGGCTAGTATCACAAGCATGTTCAGCCGAATGCTCATTTTGACCGCCTTTCTCGCAGTATTTATGCTGCCGAGCATGATGACATCATCGCACGATCGGTTTTCTGGCGCGCAGAACATTGACATCTCTCATTCGAGTGGCCTTCACAATCATCTTGGTTCGCAGTCTTTTGCCTTTGAAACAGCCGATTCCAGCGAGTATTGTCCTCGTAGCTATGTTCAAGAAACAGACCATGGGTGTTGCCATGAGGGGCATCGTGACCTCCCGGTAAAGTTGGTCTTGATTCAATCGCCTTCTCGGCATTCGAGCCCGGTTGCTTTGATGCAATCACAGTTGCAGTTGCAAGTGCAAGTGCGAGTGCGAGGGTGGATTCCATCTTTGACGGTTCCGCATGTCGAACGGCGGCCTACTGAAGTCCCTCTTCTGGCCGGGTATCTTGGGCATATCCAAACAATAATTTTGCTGACCTGAAATACAGGATTCGTATCAATCGTGCTGCTAAACAAAGCAGCGAGATCGTGGTTTCCTTTTTTCGGAGTCAACAGTTTTGCATAATTTAATTTCACGGTATCTGTATGCCGGCGGTTTACTTGGCCTGGCCATGATACTCGCTGGATGTCAGAGCTATTCATCGAAGCCTTTAGAACTTGGTGTCCATCGTCAATCGTGGCTTGATCGAAGTCCCTCGCAAGAATCAGTACGGCGTTTTGCGGATCGAATCGCTGAATCGGGCGATGCTGATGCTATGGGGTACAACCCGGATGACGGGTTATCCATGGCCGAGGGCGAACTGGTCGCGCTGGTCTACAACCCTGATTTGCGGATCGCGCGTCTCCAGATTGGGATAGCCGGGGCACATGCTCAATACGCAGGCCAGTGGATGGACCCAGAGTTCTCCCTGGACTTTCTTTCAAGCTCAGAAAACGGATCAAATCCGCTGGTTATCTCCGCTGGTTTGGGTATCACAATCCCAATATCAGGACGACTTGGGGTTGAAAAAGATCAGGCCAATGCGGCTCTGAGTGTCGAGTACAAACGCGTGATCGAAGAAGAGTGGCGGGTCCGGCGGGATGTCCAACGAGTATGGATGTCCTGGTCTGCGGCACACACTCGTGTTGCCGAGTCTGAACGATTCATTGCATCAATGGATTCATTGGTGGGCTCTATTTTAAAGCTGGCTGATGCCGGGGAGATGCCCAGAACCGAAGCGTCTCTCTTTGTCATTGAACAAGCAATGCAACGGCTTGATCTAAATCGATTTCGCGGAGAAATGACGGAGTTAAGCCAGGAAATACGAATGCTTTTAGGACTCCCCCCGGAGTTGCATATTGATTTTGTTCCTGATCTAAATGTGGACATTCTGTCTGCCCTAAGTAATGCCGACCGGGGTGCTTTGGAGATACTCAACCCAACACTTGCCCGATTACGCATGCAGTACGAAGTGGCAGAACTTCGACTCAAGCGAGAAATCAAGAAGCAAATCCCGGATTTGACCATCGGCCCTCTCTACGAGAGCGATGATGGCCAATCTCAGATTGGTTTGACGGGAGCGATCCCCTTGCCCTTTTTGAATGCCAACCGGCAAGGGATTGCAGAAGCTCGTGCTGATCGTGAACTTGCCAGGGCCAAGTTTGAAACGGAGTTTGTCCGGCTCGCAGGATCACTTGCCGCCGCCAGGCTCAAGGCTCAAACAGTTCGCGCCCAGCATGAAGAAATGATTGATGAGATGATTCCGCTGGTGGATAATCAGTTGGAAAATGCTCAAAGATTACTCAAACTGGGCGAGGGAGGCGGACTGGTTCTTCTTGAAAGTCTGGTTCGGTCTCAGGAAACCAAAATGAAACTCATTGACATTCGACTAGACGAGGCGGTTGTGGCATCCGAACTCGCGTATCTCGTCGGACCAAAACAGAATCAGCCACCACAACACTCAAATACAGAGGTGACTCCATGAATGGTAAACTCTTACTTCTGCTGGCAGTATGCACAGCAGTTTCAGCTTCGTGTTCTCCTAGCCAAGACCCTTCAAGCCAGAATCCCGATGACCACCATGAAACCGAAGAGGCTATGGAATCATCGGATCGGATTGATATACCAGCAACCGTGCGCAACAACCTGGGAATTACTTTCACTCCTGTAGAACGCAGGAAAGTTGATAGCACTATACGGGTTCCGGGATACTTTGAACTTCAACCCCGCGCTCGGCATGAATATCGGATGACGCTTCCGGGGCATGTGGAGTTTTTGGTGGATCAATACCAACAGGTTGAGCCTGGTGATGTCCTCTATCGATTCGCTTCGCCAGAATGGCCGGCACTCCAGCACGAAATAATTGAAGGCGAGCAGATCGTCCTGTCTGCTCAAGCTCATATCCAGGTCGATAAAGCAAGGGTGAGCGAAGCGAATGAGAGCCTTGAAATCCTGCTCAGGCGCCAATCAGCACTCGCCGATGCGGACTTTAAACAGGCCGATCTTGAATCAAATATATTAGAAATCAAGGCAAGCCTTCCTCGGATACAAGCGGAGCTAGCTCTATCAAAAACTGTATTGATGAACGCCGTAAGAAGTCATGAGCACGCATTGCATCGTGCATCAGTGGCGGCTGGAATCCCAGAAATTGATTTGTCACGGGCCGTCGAAATCAATGGGAAGACTGTTTTTGCGTATCAGTTGATTGATTGGATTGAAGTCCGAGCATTTGAGAGCGGTGTTGTTGAATCGCTTGTCGTGACCAACGGCGCGTTTGTTGAGGCCTTTGAACTGGTCGTCTCAACAGTCAACCCAAAGAAAATTCGGTTTAGAGCAACGGCACTGCAAGCGGACATGGCGCGACTGATCAATAGCCAAGAGGCAAGAATCGTTCCGCCGACGATACCTGGGATCGCATTAAGCGACTCGGTTCCCGCAACGGTCACGCTGGGATTGGAAGCAGATCCACAGTATCGAACATTTTCGCTACTTGCAGAACCGCTGGGTTCAAAATCTTGGTTTGTCCCCGGTGTTTCGGCATTTGTAGAAATTGTTGTTGAATCGACTGGGGGAATATCTTTGGCGATTCCTCGGGCGGCGATTGTACAAGACGGGATTGTCCATGTGTTCTTTCGGAGAGACCCAAACGACCCGAATAAAGCAATTCGAGTAGAAGCAGATATGGGTGTCTCAGATGGGCGATGGGTAGCTATCAACAGCGGCATTTCCCTCGATGACGAAATAGTCCTCCATGGCGTATACGAACTCAAACTTGTAAGCCAACAAAGTGGCACCGCACAAAAGGGTGGACACTTCCACTCTGACGGCGTGTTCCATGAAGATAAGTGAGAAAGCATAACATATGTTTAAAAAATTAATTAAGATATCACTTGATAACTCCACTCTGGTTATGCTCATTGCCGGTATTGTTCTGGTAATGGCGATTCTCCAGGTTCCCCGCATGCCGGTGGATGTTTTTCCTGAACTCAACGCCCCAACCGTTGTGATCATGACCGAAGCACCAGGGTTTGCGGCAGACGAAGTCGAACAGTACATCACATTTCCGATTGAAACATCGGTCAACGGAATCACTGGAGTTCGACGAGTCCGAACATCGAGCGCTATCGGGCTCTCCGTCGCGTATGTTGAGTTCGATTGGGGGATGGACATCTATCGCGCTCGCCAGTTGGTGTCAGAACGACTCGACACCGTTCGGGAGGCCTTGCCTTCAGGTGCGCACACGCAAATGACACCGATCACTTCGATTACTGGCGAGATTATGCTTCTGGCGGTATCGTCACCCGACAACTCCATGAGTCCGCTGGAACTCAGGGCATATGCAGAATATGACCTCAGAAATAAACTACTCACGATTCCTGGTGTTGCACAGATTTCGGTCATCGGTGGCGAACTTCCTGAGTATCAAATCCTCGTTGAGCAAGAACAACTCCGTCTCTATGGCCTGACAATTCAGGATGTTGTTGAAGCCGCGAGTGAATCCCATAGCACACTCAGTGCTGGATACCTGCCTGATGTCGATGGGCTGGAACTTCCTATCCGTCAGAATGGAAGAGTCCGCTCGGTTGATGATATTGCGGGCACGATGATTAAATATACCAATGGAACACCGGTCACCATTGGTCAGATGGCCGATGTCCGTCTTGGTGCTGCCCTAAAGCGTGGAACAGGTTCAGACCGAGGCAATCCGGCCGTGGTATTAACGGTTTTGAAGGCTCCCGGTTCTAGCACGCTGGTTGTGACCGGGTATGTTGACGAGATGCTCGATACGCTCGAACCAATGCTTCCTGACGGGATTCATATCAACCGCGAGAGCTTTCGGCAGGCTGACTTCATTCGGCTATCGGTGAACAATGTTGTCCACGCACTACGAGATGCGGCCATTATTGTTTCAATAATCCTACTACTCTTTCTGCTCAATGTTCGGACAACACTCATAACGCTTACGGCACTGCCGCTGTCTCTGGCCGTTGGGCTCCTTGTCATTGGATGGATGGGTGAGACCATTAATGTCATGACACTCGGTGGTCTGGCTATTGCGGTGGGTAGTTTGGTCGATGATGCCGTTATTGATGTCGAGAATGTATTTAGGCGTCTCAAACTCAACGCATTAAAACCCGAATCCGAGCGGTATGGAAAGATTAGAGTTATCTTTGATGCGAGCAACGAAATCCGGCCATCGATGGTGTTTGCGACCATTATCATCGCGCTTGTGTTCTTGCCGCTCATGTTCATGGAAGGTATCGAAGGACGATTCTTTAGGCCATTGGGCATCGCATTTGTTGTCTCGATTGTCGCTTCATTGTTTGTGGCACTAACGGTGACCCCTGCGATGTGCAGCTTTATGCTGTCGATCTCTCCGAGTGATAAATCACTCCGAGACGGGATACTGGTCCGTGTACTCAAACGAATCTATGAGCCGCTCGTCAGAATGGCTTTGCGGTTTAGAGCCCTTGTTCTCGGTGGGGCGGCATTGGCAACGGTACTTTCAATTGGGCTTGCTTCGACCTTTGGAACATCATTCTTGCCAGAGTTTAACGAGGGCACATTCACCGTAGGGCTCTTTGCCCCTCCTGGGACATCGCTGGCCGCCAGTGACCGGATGGCTTCGGCTATCGAAGGCCAATTGATTCATATTGAAGGGGTCAAAAGTGTCACAAGACGCACCGGCCGAGCCGAGCGTGACGAGCATGTTGAGCCGGTGAGCAACTCAGAAATTGAAGTCACCGTATTGCCGGGGTTCAGCAAAACTGCAGTCCGAAATGAGATTACCAAAATCCTCGAGCGAGTCCCTGGAATTACAACCAATGTCGGTCAACCAATCGAGCACCGACTGAGTCATATCCTCTCAGGTACTCCAGCGGCCATCGCCATCAGCGTCTATGGAGACGACCTTGACACTCTCCGTGTCATTGCCAAAGAAATTGAGGCCGTACTCAAACCACTCCCCGGCGCAAGGGATGTAGCAGCCAACCGAGAGGTCATGATCCAATCGCTCCCGATTGAATACCAGCCCCAAGCATTGGCGGCGTATGGTCTCACCCCGGTATCAGCAGCCGAGCAAGTTCGCAATGCGGTCTTTGGTGTTGAAGTTGCCCTGGTCAATGAGGGCATCAGGCGGTACTCGATGGTTGTGCGTCTTGATGAACAAGAACGCGACAGCATCGAAGACCTGCGACGGCTGATCCTGCAAGGAAAAGATGGCGCACTGGTTCGGTTATCAGAAGTCGCGGTCATTGGCCCTGAGATGGCGTCAAACATGATTGTTCGAGAGAACTCGCAGCGCAAGGCTGTGGTGTCACTGAATGTGGCCGAGGGTTCAAACCTTGGCCATCTGATCGAAGAAGTACAAAAACTCGTCGATCCTATCGTACAAAAACATGGGTATACCGTGAGATACGGCGGGCAATTTGAAGCGCAGCAATCTGCAAGCCGCACAATTCTGGTTTTCAGCGGCTTGGTCGTTGTTGTCATGGTGGCCCTTCTGAACTTGGCGATTGGGTCTTTGCGGATTTCATTGCTCGTTCTCGTCAATCTACCATTAGCACTTATTGGCGGCATCCTTGCAATCTTTATCACAGAATCGCCCAATCCAATACTGAACTTCGCAGCCCTCTTTGGTGCTGGGGTGTACACAGCCCCGGTAATTTCGATTGCCAGTATGGTTGGATTTATAACGCTCTTTGGGATCGCCGTGCGGAATGGCATTTTGCTTGTCAATCATTATCAGCATTTGATGGTGCATGAAGAGTTGCCTATTGGCGAGGCTATTGTTAAGGGGTCTATGGAACGGCTCGTACCCATCTTGATGACCGCGCTCACCGCCGCACTGGCTCTCATTCCCATTGTCCTCAAAGGGGAGCAGTCGGGCAACGAGATTCTTGCCCCGCTCTCAGTTGTCATTCTCGGCGGCCTGCTGACTTCCACATTTCTCAATCTAATCGTTGTCCCATCAGGGTTTGCTGTCATTCACAGAGTGAAAAATACACCGTCAACCACAAAGAATATCAAGAACTAATACGAGTTCAAAGGAGTCAAATCATGAAAAACATCCTGTCTTTATCAATCATCGCTTCAGTTGCCTTGTGCTTGGGAGGCTGTAGTAAATCGGCCGATGACAAATATACGGACGATTCCAGCACACATGACACGCATGAACATGGCGGTGACGGCGACGACGCACACGAACACCAAGAAAGTCCGAGTGATCCACAGAGTGCCGCGGCTGAGACGCGTGGTCATCTCCATGCAGATGGATCATGGCACGATGGCGATCATGCGCCCAATATGGACACAGAAATGGCCCCGGATATGCACGACGAAGTGCCGCTCGGAATAATCATGTTTGGCGAAACTCCAGCGGCGGTTGCTCAAGGCCACGGCGCCGTTGAAGCCGCCAAAGAAGGGCACTTGGTCATTGTGATACCAGATACGCTGGATGTCACAATTGTCCGTGCCTGGATCGGCACAGAAGACCGAACACTTTCCAATGTCGGCAAAGATGAGTCTGCAGAAAATGGCAAATATGACATTCACTCAGTCGCCCCAAACCCACTCCCAGAAAATGCCATGTGGTGGGTCGAGATCGTGTTGTCAGACGGCACTAAAGCCGTAGGTTCCATCAAACCTTCTGTAAAGTAAGTTGCTGAACAAAGCAGAGTTGCATTGGCCTGCCCCCCAAATCTAGTCCATTTTTATCCGAGTATTCTCGTAGAATGGGCCTATTTGGAGGACAGGTCATCACGACTCATCGCAAGCCGATCCAAACTCAAACTCACGACCTAGCAGGTCAACAAACGAGCCAGAGCGGGTCAGACAACTCGTCTACCAAAAACAGAAAACGCCGCGAACCGCTTGGATTGCAGCGTTTATGTAAGTGGGCGTAATTGGACTCGAACCAACGACTTCTGCCATGTGACTGCCAGTTTATACCTCTAAACAAGCGTTTAAAGGCTGTTACGATGGTTTTTGAAGGACTGGAATGGACTCATTTGGACTCGTAGCGGGTCAGCGATCGGGTCAGAATAAAAACTCATCCAGCCTTCGGAACGAACTGCGTAATTCGCACATCACCCTTCGGCAAATGAGCGATCAACTCAAGCTTGCCACCAAGCGCCTCGATCAATCGTTGGAGTGTGCTGATTTGCATATCTGATTGTGATTCAAGCTTGGAGAGCGACGGCTGTTTGATACCCAGAGTCTCAGCGAGTTCCTCTTGAGTCAGACCAGTCTGCTTGCGAATCTCTACGAGCAGCATCTCGGCCATCATTTCATCCGTTCGCACATCAGCACGACCACGATGCTCTTGGCTCATGCCATCTCGTAGTTCTTTGAAGTTCTTTTTCATCATTTCAATCCTTCGTCTTTGAGTTCTTTCAAATGCTCGCCATAGAGCCGGTCTGCTTCCGGAATCATCCGATCATAAAATCTCTTATCCCCAGTCTTGTCACCGCCAATCAGCAAGATTGCTGAGCGTGTCGGATCAAAGGCGAAGAAGGTTCGGAACGGACGCCCTTGGTGCTGTGTCCTTAGCTCCTTCATATTCGGATACGCAGACCCTTTCACTGTGTCTGCATGAGGGCGAGGCAATCCTGGCCCGAGCTTCTCAAGCAATCCCACGCTTGCAGCAACTGACTCCTGCTCATCTTCATCGAGTCCAAGCCACCATTGTTCAAACTCATCGGTGAATTCTACTTCCCACATATGACTAGTATAGCATACTGGCTATATTCGTCAAGGGCTATATTTTATTCCATTTCCAATTTTTGGCTTCAATCGCTCTGACTGCACACAAACCCCATTTTATGCGATTCAACAGTGTTTTATGGCGTTGCCTGTTTGGGAGATTCCTCTCAATGTCGATTAAATCGCCTTTATCACGCTGTTATTGGGCCATACCATAATGTCCGATAGCTCTTGACCTGCCTCCATTTTCTGTATCACTCTCACAGTTAGGGCAGTGGCGTTCCCTTGTTCCATCAGAGAGTTGTGGAACAAATAGTGATACCATTTTACTGTTTTAGGCCCATTTGGACTCGTGGCGGGTCAGAATAATCCCAATCGATTCGCTTCAATGGACATGATGCATTAGTCAAAAGGCTGGAACTCGATATCCCGGAATCGTCCGCCATCTCCACCCCACACATGCAGCCCAAGTTCACCGCCACCTGCTACTCCATCAACTTCTTGAAGCAACTCACCGTTGACAAACAATCGAGTCTTCTTTGAACTCATCTCAACTTCCATTGTGATGCTCTGTCCTGCAGAAGGCATCACGGGTCCAGGAAAGCTTCGCCATCGCCCGGCTTCTTCTGGTTGATCTGGTCCCTTCCCGCTCCCAATCCACACATACTTGTCTTCGTAGAACAAGAACTGCGAACCGCCTGGATGGCCGTAAGTGATGCCAATACGGGCTCTGTCATGGCTGGGGGTGACTCGGACTCTGAATCGGCCTGATGGGTATTTCTGTAGTGTCTGAATCGACTTGTAGTGGGAGTTTTTCTCAGCAACCATCTCCCCACTCTCAACGACCCACGGCCCATGCTCTTTGGGGCTCGGCATATACCACCCGTCGAGCCTCCTGCCATCGAACAATGAAATCCATTCAGCAGGGCTCTGAATCTTCTTACGGATCAGAGGCCAAGCTACAGGTGCCATTGAAGCTGTAACCACTACCCCGCCAGCAGCGATGATTGCCTGGCGTCTTGAAATTAAACTCGGGCCATACTCAATCTCTCGTTGAGTGGAGTACATTGCAGTGAGAAACTCATCCGCAGTCTGGAATCTCTTTGCGGGATCAGGATCGCACGCACGAATGATCAAGGCGTTGAGGAGCTTTGTTTCTTTCTGCCTTTGGGGTACCAGCAGTTCTTTGGGGAGCGTTGGGAAAGATCGTGCGGGCAACCCCGTGACCATGCAATAAAGCACCCGGCCAATGGCATACAGATCCGCTCGCCTATCAATCGGGCCCCAAGGCGGTATGAAGTCCGGCGTTCCTACTGCGGTCATCTCGGTGCGTTCTTCTGCAAGAAGCCCAATATCGCCAAGTTTCCATTCACCTCCAACCGAGAGAATATTGGATGGCTTGATATCCCGATGCACCACACCCGCATTATGGAGATCGCTGAGTCCCATGAGGAGATGCTTGGCCACATCTAGGGCATCAATCGCCCCGAAACTATTCTTGTCGATGGCCTTATCGAGCGAGAGAACCTCTAGCGAATCACCGACAAGATCAGCCAACTCCATCGTGTACCAAAGCTCGTCATCCGTCATACCAACATGGAAGATATGGATTAGACCGCTTTGCTCGTCAAGCTGATTGGCAAGGAGTTGCAGTGCTGCAAGTTCTCGTTCATGGCGAGACCGGCTTTGGTGATGATCGATGGGTATTCGCTTCAGCGCCACCTCTCGACCAGCTGCGTCATGGGCTAGCCAAACCTCGCCAACAGCACCTCTCCCAAGAAGACGCACCGGAATAGGCCCACCAAGGACAGGTTCAGATTTTGAAGCACTCATGTCATTCATGAACGAATGATAACCTTAGAATTCATTGCCCTTCCATCGAACCACTCTCAATCTTTGGATTATGGGCAACCATCAACAAACGCACTAAGAAATGCACTCACATCAAAGAAATCGAAACTTCCATCTCCAGTAAAATCAGCCGCCTCATTTCCTAACTGAAAGAACACGAGAAAGGCACTCACATCAAAGAAATCCAGCACACCATCGCCAGTCAGGTCAGCAGGGCATGGAAGTATCGATGTGCCAAATACCCGGAAGCTGTCGATTTGAATCACTTCCGGAGGAGATGTTGTGCGTGCTTGAAATCCAATCCGAATCACATCATCGCTCAATCTAGACAACTCAGAAAAGGTATTTGATCGGACTGTCCATAAATCTGGGGGCTCATAGTTCCACAGTGTACCATGTTCAATAATTCCGCCATTCTCATCGACTGTGATGAGTTGTATCCAATCATTTGATTCCCAAATAGGCGCGGCCCCGCCACGGCGATATGTGAACTCCGCCCTGATATTCTCATGCTCGCTTATGTCAACATCCCAGACAAATAAAATCTTTCCTGGATTTTCAATTGGCCCCCACACATCAAGAACCCCGTCAGAAAGGGAGTGGTGGATTTGCTCAACCGTTATGATTTCTGGTTGTGACAAATCTTGAAGAGCATCGGCTAGAAGTAAGTTTTGTTCCCCAGATGAAGTTGTGAATCGATACACAGTCCTGTTATCGAAGCCACTCAGCACATCTGTTTGTCCCAGAAGGTCCGATTCTGTCGTCGAAAGGAATCGTGCTGAATAAATAACCTGAAGACGATATTCGTGATCAGACTCAAGAACTGTCGTGTCGAATGTTCGTGACATTCCACTATCTGATCCAGGGCTCGATCTCCAAACACTTGTCCTAGTTTCCCAATCAAGAATATCCAACCATGTTGAGTTTGAAGTCTTGAATGGAGAAGTCCACGCAGGGACTAAAAATTCTAAAGGTTCGCCTGGGGTGATGCTTTTCAGATCCTCAGGATTGATGATTGATGGGATTTGATCTGAAAATCCGATTCCAGACACCGCTTGGGCTGTCCCAGCGTCTTCAGTGCCCAACCCGTCGAAGGCAAAGAAACTGTACGGATGAGTAGGCCACGCATTCAGCAGTTCTTCTTCAGAGTTATAGCCTGGGCTCCAGAAGGCCCAGGAACCGTCTGCTTGATGATTCAGAGTCACAAGCCCACTGCTAGAGAAAGCAAAGTATTGCCGGCCAGGCGCATTTGGGACAGAATCCCCTTCACGCAAACTGGTAACCGCCCATGAGTCATCGAGGCTTCCTGTCCACCCATTGTGATAGAGATTCCACCACACATGAATCCATGATTCTTGTGCTTGAGACGACGAACAAATTCCAAATAATGCCAATGCGATTACTAAATACTTTTTACTCATCACAATCTCCTATTCAATCGTTATTTGTCATTGGTTTCAATCACCAAAAGATGATTAAAGCACACACTCATGTGGTACAGTTTTCGTACTGGGCAATTATTCAACTCTTGTCGGGTAGCGGGCTTTCTATCTCCTTCGATTCAGAAGGCAGCCACAACAGAGTGCGAATCCAGTAAGTGTACCGGGGCTAGGAACTGTCGTCAGTTGGATATTGTCGAAGTACTGCCATGAAGTCTCCTCTGCACCAAGACTGACGAACCCAATATCGCCCGCAGTTGAAAAATCAAACCCGAAAGACACTGTTGACGACCCAAGCACTAACCCAGTCAACGCATCAGTCACACGAACTGATACAAGATCGGTCTCTACATCATGCCACACACTCAGCGTCGTCCATGTATTTGTGATATCGATATCGAAGGCAATTGAGGAAATATCCACCCCTCCATTTCGTAGGACAAGGCCACTAGCGTCATCGGCTCTTGTCCACCGCATTGAAAGTGAAGGCGGGGTGTCGTTCGGCAAGTTTGAGAGGAGTTGAAAATCGGTATTGTGATTGCCGTCGGCTCTGAAATCGACACTAAGCTGGAATCCTACCCAAGATGTGGTTACTTCAGTCGCCAGCCGGTGATGGGCAGTGTTTGTCCCGTGCATTGCAAGCACCAAATTATTCGGGTCCTGTTGATCCGCCCTGATTTCGTCACTTCCTGGACTGTTGGATACAAACCAGACCGGGTTGTGGGTGTAGTCTCCATCCTGAAATGTCTCTATGAGATCTGCAGTAGCCTGTTGGACAAAACAGATTGCTGCAATTACCAAGATCATTCGGTTTTTCATGTTCTCTCTCCCTTTTTGGTTTAATTCTCTGCCTATCTATCAATTTGATTCACAACAGTTTCTGTCAGAGCTGCTTCGATTCGTCTTTCAGTTTCGATTTCTGGCGAATCACACAATGCGTCTCGTAAATCTTCTCCCAATGAGAGGGCTCTACGCAATGATTCAACCTCTTCTGCAATTAAGGGTTGATCTGCCATCATGGTTTCAATCTGCTTTGTTCGCCTCGCTGACAACTCTCCTTCGAGATACCTCACCAACTCGGCTTCATTTGGCTGTGCACTCATAGCTCCTCCTCACAGTGAATCCGATCAAGAACCATGCGTGCGTGTTTAGAAACACGGACCTTGGCTTGGTACACACTGTCAATGCTCAATTCCAGAAACTCGGCGACCTGCTTTGGATTCCACCCGTTGATCACGAGAAGTTGAAACGCCTGAAAGGTCTTTGGCTCAACAGCCGTAGCCGCTTCATCCAGACATTGCCTGAGTATGGCTCTACGCCATTCAGTTTCCCACCACTGCTCGCTCTCAATAGATTCTGGCTCAGGCAAAATCGACGAGCTTACTTGACGATTACTTGACCGCATCCGATCAATCAGTCGTCGCCGTGTGATTGTCCGCAAGTAAGAATGAAAAACACCATGCTGCTTCTTGTACTCAAACTCAGGAAGTATCCGTGTCAACTCAATCAGTACATCCTGCGTAAAATCCTCAGCATCCGCATCGCTCAACCCGTGGCGGCGTGCGTACCCAAAGATCACCCGCCAATAGCGAGCAACAAACGCCTTCCAATCGGCTTGGCTCCCTCCCTCACGGATTCGACCAAGCAAAGATGTTGTCCCCGGAATCATCATCCAAGTCTCCTACTGATTGTTCGAGTCTGGATTAGAGTATCTGACACCAGTTTTCATATTCGAAGTGCAAATTTCTCCAGAAACCACCTTTTTGGCCAAATAGAACCACGGGAATAGGACTATGTCACAATCAGGAAAGTCATCTGTGAGTAGCCAATAAACGGCACCCGCCATGTGAAACCCTATAAAGAATGCTATGCGACACTCGACTGGTTCCCTTTTCATTAGTAGCAGATCATTTCAGATGCAGCAGAGAGCTGTGATTCTCCTCGCTGGGTATACCGACTCGTCGTCTGAATATTCTCATGCCCGAGTATCTGTGCCAAGCCAACAAGATCATTGTTGTTGGCCTCCAAATACTGAGTTGCAAATGTGTGACGAAGAGCGTGCGGATGAATGTCTAAACCAATGGCGATTCCATACTTCTCCACTGTGTAGCGGACGCCGTCGATGCCCAATGGTTTGAGTCCCCGGCCTATGAAGATTCGATCAGTGTCCGCTGGCGGCCTTGACCCCAGATAGTCCATGAGCATCCGTCTTGCTTGAATTGGAACAGGCAGAGACCTTTCTTTGAGTTGCTTTCCATGGCGGACAGTGAGCGAACCACGGCGCTCTGTGAGGTCAACGTCTCCGATTTGCAGCGCTGCCACTTCGCTGATTCGAAGGCCGCAGAAAACAAATATTCCGAGGATAGCGGAAGCACGGTGGTCATCACGAACCGAGGCCTCTCTGAGTAGCCTACGGATTGCTGACCGTTCTATGGCTTGTGGCGCAGCGGGAGTACGCCGAAGTTCCTTCACACCCTTGGCGGGGTTGGCTTCAATCACTTCTCTTTCCACAAGAAATTGGAAGTATCTGCGAAGTGTGACCAGACATCGATTGACCGTCGCAACGGCTTGGCCTCGCTCTTCCCTCAAATGTTTTCTAAAATCAGTCACATCACGAATGGTGACTCTGGAACTCTCATACCTCTCTTCATTGATTTTCTCAAACCACCCAACCCATTTCTGAAAATCATGGCCAAGGGCCTTAGTCGTGCTTGCTGTGAAATCATTCACGCTCAAGAACTTGACGAACAATATACTTTCGGAATCAGACATCGCAATTCTCCACAATGAATATCTTGGTATAACAGATAGAGATTTGAGCAAACATAAATGAAAAACAACACAAACCTAGAGCAGAGTTACCCCAGATAATGACTCTTATCTGGCGTGCTTATCTGGTCATGGCTGCCGTATATTTCGATAAACAGAACCAATAAGCTCATGGTCTGCCTTGTCGTCGGCCCCATTTGGAAAGCAATCAGAGATAGCAGCGGTCACGGACTGCGGCGATGGGTTTTCAACTCCTAGCCCCTTGAGTAGCTCGATGAGCCTCAGAACTACCGGGTTGATTGCCGGAGATTTCTTTATTCCGCGCAAAGAAGACTTGCACGAACGAGTAGTTGGAGGTCCCGCTCGTCTCGGATAAAACAAAATGGGTTTTGAGTTCGCGCCAAATCCGGTCCGCCTAATCTCAATGCATTCATCTCGAAGTCGCTCGTCATAGAATGGCCTCTTCGTAGCTATCAAATACAATGGCATAGGAAAAACACCCTGCTTCATCAGAGTGTAAAATCTTGATCTTGAGAGTGAGACCGTCCGCGCCATATCCGAGAGGGTCAATACAACCCTTCGATTTGGATCTAGTAATCCTGTTTGATTTGATATAGAATTTCTCATTGTTCCCCCTCCTGAATGTTTTGGTCGCTCAAGATAGAATCACGAATATGCTCTATGCCTTTTGCAGTCAAACTCCTGCCCCTCTCCGAGCGATTTATGAATCCCAAATAATTTAACTTGGATTCTGTGACTTGAGAAAGAGATAGAGCCGGGTGTCCCATGCGAGAGGCGATTACCCCCAAACGAATTGGTTTTGTCGAGCTATTGAGAATTGACAGGTACTCTTGTTCGTCAGGACCAAGCCCGATTACATCGATTTCTTCTACGCTAAAGGTTTCGGATGCATGTTCACAGGTAAGTTTTGTATCTCCAACCGAGCGTGCGGTGCGGCGGATTGACTCAAGCAATCGAATCGCTAGACGAGGAGTGCCGAATGACCTCTGGGCAACTTCTTGAAGCACGATTTTATCAGCTACCCATCCATATTGAGCAATTTTTTGGGACAGAATGAGCTGGACATCCTCATCGGAGTACCGTCGCAACTGACAAACCAGTTTCATTCGGTCTCTCAACGGCGGAAGTATTTTCTGCACATCCGTGCTTGCAAGAATAAGTGTGAATGGTTGTAGGTCTATTCGCTGAACTGTATGTCTTTGGTCATTGGCTAAAAACATACAGCCCTCTTCCAAAATTTTCAACAATGCAGTTTGCACTTCTAACGGAATATATGCCGACTCATCAATAAAAAGGATAAAATTGGGATTCACAGGAGCAAGAAGCAAACCATTCAGTATTTGTATTGATGTAACTGCTTGGCCAACTGTTTCAATAAATTCTGAGGCCATCTCGTTTGCAATGATCTTTGCGATCGTGGTTTTACCCAATCCTGGTCCTGACGAAAGCAATAGATGAGGGAATGGTGTTCCATCCTGGAAACTACTGTCAATTGCGATTTTTATTTTTTTCGAAATCATCTTCTGGCCCACCAGGTGATTAATCGTCGGCGGGATTGCTTCGTGATTTTGATTCGTGCTTGTCATGGTGACCTCCACCCATCAACGCATCCATGCAATCGCATGTGAATAGCATTATGATGAGACGTGACACATCTCCGGCCTGTTGATTGACTAAGTCAAGCCTGAAATATTCGGATCAGCTCTGGTTGCTCACCAGGCGGGTTCAAAAAGCGAACAAGCGAACTTTTTTTCAGAAAAGCGAACATAGCAGAAATAAAAAAAAGATAAGCTGAGGCAATCAAACCCACATAGTCTCTGTTCTCCAGAGTTCATTTCACTCCCGAAGAATAATAAATCCGAGCGTATTGAGGCTGTATGTACCTTCACACACATGCACCGATCTATTGATCCTGCAGCAATCGGAGAACAAAATCTCCGAACACTTTCCATCATTGATTCAACTCTTTCCAACGCTTTAGCAGGTACTTCCCTGATTCTCTCAACTCTGGATCCACCCTTGAGTAAACCCTTGAATTCACCTTCAAACCAAGCGTTGTGAGCATTTTATCAAGGCTTGCTCGCTCATTTGGCAACTGAACTTTCGTCGCCTTGCAGGTGCGATTGCATGCATGGTCAGTCATTCGCAGCATCAGTCTCGCCCAATGGCGCGCCTTCTCCACATTGAGCGTCGATGCCGCATATCTGTATTCAACCCGTGGTTCTGAACCCCACAGATGGGTCCAGTTGACACCCGACGACCGTGTGAGCCTCTGGAGTTCAGACTTGAAGCAAGACATGGTTCGACAACGTGCAAGACGCCCTGGCATATCTGGGAGCTTCTGACAATAATGATTGGTCAGCCGACTAGGTGGCACCAATCCGAATATCACATTTTCATTTCTGTGAATTGTATTGAAAAGAGAGCGAATCACGGCGGGTCGGTCTTTGGCTTCAGACAACTCGACATGAATGTGATGACCACACGAGCTGTTTACTCTCGCTCCGAGGTATCTGAGGACGTCAAGCATCGGCGGCACGACCTGTTCCCAATCTTCCAGTGAGTTCAGAATCCGTGTTTTTACCTCGACTGATACCCAAGAGATTCCTCGGTATCGTGATTCCCCACGAACAGATGAGTCGTATTCCACGCAAACATCAGCGCCGTGAGGGACAGGACGATGGCAATAGCCACGAGCCACGGCGGGGACGTCGTTCGCCGTTAGGACTTGAGCTATGACTTTCCGTACATCGTCAGAAACGCCACCCCCGATTTGCGGTATCACCATTTCAAACTCAACACCCAGACGACGGTTTCTACTCAGTTCAGCATTCAGCATCAGTATCTCCCATTCGGGAATCACTCCCGATACTGGTTGATGTTGAAATACAACAGCATGTGAATCGCAGAATAAGTCTTCTGGGATAGGCGTACCTCCCCCCCTAAATGACAAATAGGGGTCCCAAATTCTGAGGAGGTACCATGCCTAGGGTTCCATTATTTTCCTTATTTGTAATTTCTTGACTATGCCAACTCCTGCGGTGGTAAAACCAAGTCATCGGAGGACAAGTGAACTACAAAGGCCCGAACGTTAAAACCCACCCAAAGATTGCTCTATGGGCAGGATAAACATTCTCTGATTTGTTTGAGTCTGAGAATGGCTTGCCTTCTAAAACTCCTCGTCAAGAATTCGCCTGAGTTCATTCAAAGCCTGGAGCATATAGGTACACTGCTCTATCTCTGTTTTACCCAATTGTACTGCCGTCTGTACTAATAGCTTTAGCGAGAGGTCAGCTGTTCTATCTGGGTTTTCAAGTAAAAATTGTCGAGTAGAATCATCAAATTCTACTTTTCTGCTACCCAATGGGTCAATGTCCGCTTCAAACTCAATTTTCATGCTTACGACAGCTTCATCTTTCATCGCTTCATCTCCTCAAGAATTCCGAAGAGTTCGGCTAGGATATTATTCAAACACAATTCCCTTTCCTCATCATTGTCGCCCAGTTGTTCGCACAGAGCTTGGATAAACATGAATACTAATTGGCCTGCCTGTTCTGGTTTGCACCGCAAAAATTGTCGTATATCTTCAGACCCTAGAGTGACTGCGCCACCATCAGCAATCTCAAAATCGGATTCAAATCTCACTACTGCCTGTTCAACTACTTTATTTGTCATTTTGAAAATCTTTCTGCCTCAATAATTGAGACGCTGCATATAAAATATGCTTTGTTATACTATGACCCGCTCAATCCGTGATTCACTATCAGGTCAAATAGTGCGGATACAGCAGTAGAATACCAACTATTTTGAATTTGTCCAGCCCTTGCGACTGATGCGCCAGAACGCTGACCCTCTGCGTACCATGCCAAACCTATCAACGAACTAAGGCAGACAAGTCAGCCATTTTGAATCAATCATCCTTGCTGGTTTTTTGAATCTCAGAATGACTTTGAGAAATTGCAGGTACCCTGACTCCCTGAAATCTCTAAACGATTCTGGCATTGAAAATCAATGCTGTTTCACGCTACTGAATTAAATGGGTAGATCTGATTGAATTTCTGGAGAGATGAAAAAAGATTTGGAATTCTTGAAAATCGGTGTGCGGCCACGCGGTTTTCGGGTGATTGCTATCCAATGCGCCGGTCAATCGGAGCCCATAGATGTAGTGGTGGATTGAGTAAATCAAAGAAGGATTCTCTAACGGAGTGTCGAACTAGACAAGTGCTGCTGTTGGATTTTACGGGTTGCTCATCGTTCCCCATCTTTCCCCCGACAGCGGAAAAAAATCACCCTCTCTTGGCCTAACCACCACTAGAGGCTTTTCAAACTAGAATCGCAACAAGGCTGATTACCTTGGGATGGTTTTGCAATTTCCGGAAAGAAGGAACGATGAGCAATCAAAAATTATGCAATCAACGGTACGGGCGGGAGAACTATCAGGAGTTTCGGCTACGACTCGTCGGTGGTACAAAGAACAATCAGAAGAGAGCAGACAGCATGGTCTGGGGCGGGTACTACGCCCGCTATCACTCAGCCGTTGGTGGAGGCAAAATCTGCAAGCCAACCTGTACTAGGAGAGACTTCAACAATTCCCAAGTTGATGAATCAAAGGGTGTTCAATCGGTACAGAACAGTTGGAGGATGAAGGGTAGAGACATTCACGAACATCTACTCGCTGCGCCCGAAGAGATAGAACGGATGGTTGCGTATACCACCCGTTGCCCAACCATCGGGAATCATCGTGTCGGACTATTCCACTTCGATATTGACAACCATACCAATCAACCCATGAGCTTCGTCTATCAATGCAGAGACTTGATTGATTCAATCTCTCCTGATACTCAAATCTATTGGGAGCCATCAACAATGGAGTCGGGATTGCATGGGTATCTGCTTCTCTCATGGGATTGGTCAGTGTCTAATCAGAGAATCCGTCAGGATATCGAACAGCTACAGCAATTGATTGGGTCTATTACTAGCCAAATCCCTACCCAGTGCAACGAAGTAAGGGGTTGCCCTCCTCTGACTCATAAACGACAGATAATAAAATCTGGGTGTGGATTATGGGGAAAGCTGCCACGACCACAAACCCAGGCACAGATGGAGTCTTTCTTATCTGCAACTAATTCTCATTCTTCCTGTTCCGGTTTTATTTCTCAGGCTCAGGATTATCTTACTTCTGCTTCAGACCAAGAGCAGAGAAGAGTGGTCGTTGGTTCTCATTCTTCGCACGCTCAGAATACCGCCCCATCGGTTTCATCATCCCACACCTCAAGTCTCTCAGAGACCATGCCCTCTACTACCGTAGGTATATATGCAAATGTATTGGGGTGTACTAATCCAGAACAAGCCCTTATTGGCGTAGAAGCGGATACCTTCAAGAGAGCTACAAAGTTCACCAGCCGCTACCTGAGAACCTACTACAGACAGCACCAGTCATTGCCAAACCTTGCACAGACAGTCAAGGCATATGAGGATGCAGGACTCAAGATAGGGAACACCGACGACCACAGTATAGAGGATGCCCACAAGTATCAGACCCGCACATTCGACCCGTCAAAGGCAAAGAGCAGCGCGGAGGACTACATACCCCAAGCCACTCAGATAGTACAGAAAAAATTAGAAGAGAACGGATTGAGAGCAGGCTTATCCCATGACCTGAAGATGAGGAAGAGAAGATACACAGCCAAAGGTCGTGCTACTAGAACCATCGAGGGGCTCTACGAAATCAAGGAAGAAGAACTGATACAAACCTACGCCTGCATGTTGTACGAGCTTGAGAAATTTCCTGATAGAGAAGGGACATGGGGTAAGAGACAATGCCATGAGCTGGTGCAATTCTTCGGAACCAGCATGGAGGACTCCAAGAAGTACATGGCAATCATGCGATGGATCCGGCGCAACAAACTAGCCAAGTTGACCAGGCATCAAGTTCCATCGTCCAATCAATCAGGAAAATGCAGAAGGTACAAGCTCTATCATCAACCGCCGATAGCCATTGCACATTGATTGCACACACCCCATGTGCAACCATTGTGCAATCCTATCACAACATGTCATCTGTACCCAGAAGCTCGCAGCTCTTGCGAATTCGGGAAAAGTTGGACTTGCGTGAGGATGGCCTGCACATCGCCAAGTTCGTACTCATGAGCCACACCTCGTCGACCAACCGTGACCTGTCTTAACAACCCGGCTTCCACCGCCTTCTTGATTCTGCGATCCCGTGTTCCTCGAATTAGACCAACCCATGCTCCAATGTCATTGGTCGTGAATCGATTCTTCTTTGGGTTGGCCATCGGCATAGCGCTCACTTTTTTCTGGATTGATAGAATCATATCTCTCTCTTGATCTTCAACTCCGGACACTAATGCATTATGGAGAGGGCTTAGCAAATAGTGTGCGAGGTCGTAATCTTCCAGTTCGCAAATGAGCAGCTTTTTGTCGATATGACGCTTTTTGTGACGCATTAAGGCTATCGCTTTCGTAGTAGTCAGCAACTGATCATGCGCCCTCGAAATGGCGCTCAGAGATTGGACCTTTGGAATGATCCCCTCCGAATACGGGATTTGTACACACTCAACTTGGGGGAGCATCCTCTGTACCTCTTGATAAATCTCAGTTATTTGATCTGGATCGATATCGAGTGATCTGGCAGCAACTTTGTTTTTGTACTCAACAATTTTTTCCTTTTTCTGTTCCGATTCATCAACAACCAAAATCATCCGGCGGTTCTGATCTTCAATGCTGATTCCAGAATCCGTTGTAGTTTCTAAGAGTGCTGGTCGCCCTTTCAACTTTAAGGTCATCGTGCCATCAGCCTTCGCCACAGAATAATCAAGGCTCTTTTCCGAATAAAGAGTTCTGAGGTAGGCATGGTCATCCTTTCCCGATTTTCGTTCGTCGCCGATCAACACATATTGACTGAGATCTAGGTGCCCCCCGTCAGCCGGGGCCCGATACAGCAATGCTTTTTCGGTCGCATACTCGTACGCAATCCTTTCCTCTTTCGGAACACAGTCTCGGATAACCGATCGTAGGAATGTCTTTCCACATCCTGATTCACCTGTAAACAAGATCCATTGCGCCTCTCCGAATCGACGAGCAACACATCCAAGGAATGCGATGACCGCTATATCATTATCGAGATCAAGGCCAAGGTCATTGAGATCATTCGTCAGGTGCATCATCGGATCCACCGATTCCAGCACCAGCTCCGCATCTACTCTGTTGCTTTGAGTAGTGTTCATATCTGGGCCTCCTCTTCTACTAGATCAATCGTTGTTAACCCATCATCCCCAACTCGCATTCGGCGGCGGACAGCCGATCGTATTAGGCGAGGTATTCCATTCGATTCGCCGACTAAACCGGCGATTGTCTCTACACTCGCATTGATCTCGTTTCGAGCGAGGACACCTTGAAGCCAATTCTGTGCGTCCGCTAGGTCCGGTTTTCTCAGTTCATAGTCAAGACATCTCTGAATCACCGCTTCTTCGAGAACATCAGGCTTATTGGTAACGAGCAGAAAGACATTCCCGCTTGGCTCCTCCAACATCTTTAACAGCCGATCTGAAAGAACACCACGGTTTCGATGAACTTCATCCAAGATAACGATTGACTTGTTTAACTTCCCAACACCGCAAACTGATCTGTACTTCGTATGTGCATCAATTCTGTCCACTACATCTGCAGGAGTACCCCCTGTACAATCTATCTCAGCAACCCCGTTATCGCCCCAGCGACGACTTGTCCAATTCAGTTTGCAAGCTGAGCATGTACCGCACGGATCGTCAAGACTCTCGCAAACACCATGGCATGCAAGACTGCGAGCCAAGAATCTTGCCAACGCAGTTTTACCAAGCCCAGCATTACCATGAAGCAACAATGCAATGGTTTCTTTCCCATAGTTCAGACGCCTCAGCTCATCAAGTTTGTTCTTTTGAAGGGTCAGTTCCAAGTCTTCCCAGCACTGTGGAACAAAGATTGTCTCAGCATTCTTATTCGCAGTCATGTCGATCTCCGATCGTGAGCGTACCGATAGCGTCCTGCATATGCATTGCCATAAGTCAACTCAGTTGTGATTTTGACCGAGCAACATGCCCGGATCGGTGGCCAGTATAAACGATTACTTTTTCACCAGATAGACTATTTGTACTTGGCTACAAAAACTTCTCGCTTCAACGAGAGCAGTCTCTTGTCGTTCTGTGCCCGACTGACTCGGTGCCCCGGATGGAGCTGCGGCGAATACGGAACCCAGATCCGCTGAAAGCTTTTTGAATACTGCTGAACCAGTTTACCGACTTCCCATGACAAATCGAAGTCTTGATCGCTGTCGGATCCAACTACAACCGCCATGCTTCCCCCGGCCCCGACGCACGCCCAAAGAGATGACAGGCACTTTGATAGCCTTTCGAGGTAGACCTCAATACTCGGGCACCGACTCAAGTCGTTCTTCCTTCGTGAATACAGCATCTGTGAGCCATACGGCGGGTCCAGAACAGCCAACTTGACCTTCGAATCTATCGGCGGCGGCCCTTTATACAGGTCATGGCGAAGCACACCAGGGCCTCGGGGTTCAATATCGAAAGCGAGGCATTGGCGTCCTAGATCTGAACAGACACGAGCGACCGTCCCGGTTCCGGCCATTGGATCCATGACCACATCACCGGGCTCTGTCAATAGCTCGATGAGCTGGACCCACATCTGACCCGGCGGAGAGCCTGCTCCGTTCTCGCCTGGCAGGTCATACTTCTTAGCTCTCTTGTGGAAAGACCAAATATCGAAGGGATCGAAGGTCAATGACGATTCTGATTTAGGATTTTCCTTCTGCGCGGATTTTTCTTTTCCTATCGCACGCTGTACCTCTGTATATGCTCGATTTAAGCTGAACTCGCCAGCATCAAGCCGCTCGCCTAGTTTACTAGGCACCACGCCGTCGTCTATGGCCTCAAAGACACGCAGGAGCTTCCGGGCTGATTCTCGCCCCAGCCCGCTGATCTTCCCCACTTCCTCGTATACACGGCACCGACCGTGCCTGTGACCAACCTTGGTCACTGGCAGTCCGTGCCGCTTGGCCGCTCCACGCCGGGCCCCATCAGAGCGTCGTTCATCAGCGATTGACCGTAATCTTGGCAGAATGACTTGGAGTTCCCGATACCGCTCAGACCATGTTCGTATTCGACTCCGATTGAACTCCACCAAGGCAAGCTCCTCGTCCCCAACGCGGAGCGTCCTCGCCATCGCCATCTTGACACCCAGAGCTTGGAGCGCGGTAAGCCGGCGATGTCCTGAAAGGATTACCCGACCCGGCGTGACGACCAGCGGTTCGAGAAGGCCGTGGGTCGAAATGCTCTCAACCAGATCAGCAATGTCTCGATCTGTATAAATTTTCGCATTCATCGGATGCGGCTTCAAAGTACTCAATCTGATTCGTTTCAGGCTTTCCATTTCAATACCAGTCTACTCGATGTCGGCGCGGTTGCCCAGTAAATGCGTGGATCCGTGGTGCATTCGTTGATCGATGGCGATACCTCCTTCATGGCATCCCATGATTCCCAACCCGACCAAGTTCAATGCAATGCTGATACTCAAGACAGCAACAACCACACCGAGCGTGTATTGCTTCGGGTGGCTGATGTAGCTCGGATGTGCGGCGTCAGTCGCAAGACCGTGGACTTCTGGATTTCATCCGAGAATCTCCCGAGCGTGCAGTTGCCGGGGCGAGGAGCACGCCTCATGACCTTTGTCAGCCCCAGCGACCTCAGCGACTGGATAGCAAACAACAGAAGCATCCACCAAGACCCCAAATCAACCCCACAGCCCACCGTGACCATCAAGGGACGGCGGTTTATTCAAACAAATAAATGATCGCCGTCAAACTGGCTTGACTTTGAATCACTCTATGACTCCAGTGCCTGCCCGATTTACACGGAAGACGAACAATGCCCCAGAAACGAGTACTAACCAAATCAAGCGACGGGAGGTGGCGGAAGATCATCAAGGGGAAAGCTGTTTACTTCGGAAAGGTGAATCCGAAAGGCGTGAATCGATCCTACAAAGAATCTGAAGGTCGTTACTTCGAATATGTAGCACAAGCAGAAGTGTACCAGCCAATCAGAGTTGAAATATCGAAACTCACGATTGCTGACTTTGCAGAGAAATTTCTTCAGCACGAGTTCAATCGATACGAGCGGAAAGAAATCTGCCCGTCAAGATTTGCTAAAATCAAATCGACAACCATCGATTTCGTGGAGCAATCTGGTCACGACATCCCACTTGATTCGCTCAATGAACTGATGCTCAGCGATTACCGTGATTACACGCTCTCTTGCCCCAAATCCAAATGCTCGAAAAAGAAGATCAGCATCTGGACAGCCAAGTCTCGCCTCGATGTCATCAAGTACATGATCAAATGGGGCTACAAGCACGCTCTCATTGACCAGATGCCCAGAAATATGGATGGGTATAGTCGAGTCCAACTTCCACAGCCCACAATCAAGAGATTTTCCCGCGAAGAAATATATCTTCTCTACGACACAGCCAACGACAGAATGAAGACCTTCATCGTTCTCGCCCTGAACTGCGGCTTCGGACAGACGGACATTTCCAATCTCAGAGTCGGGGAAATAGACCTCAAGGAAGGGCGAATAATCCGCAAGCGGTCAAAGACCGGAGTCGAATGCCAGTTCGCCCTCTGGCCGCTCACAGTCAAACTCCTGAAAGAGCATGGAAACATGGACGGGAAACCCGGCGACCGAGTCTTCGTCTCCAGAAGCGGCCAACGCCTCGTTCACGAGCAATATGTCGATGATGTCCTCAAAAAGACTGATTGCGTTCGATTGGCATTTATGCGGTTGATGAAGAGTCTTGATATCCCGCAAGATCGTGGTTTCTACGCATTGCGAAAAACGGCAGCTTGCGAGATTGAACGGATTGATCCGATGGTGACTGAGATGTATCTTGGGCACTCGGAGCGTGGCCTCAAACGGCATTATGCAGAACGGGACTGGGCGAGGTTGGATGAAGCGATAATGGAACTTTTCCCCGCTTTGCTGAACATTGGGATCACGAGTTGCGAATCCTGAAATGGATCTGACTGGACATCCCATTATCTCCAATTAGCTGGCGGGAAATGTTTTTGATTCATGAATGTCAAATCCATACTTTCAAATAAATTTCCACGCCTTCACAGCGTTGTCCATCTATAGCCATACCGCAGGCAAATAGTCCGCTACTGGCATACAATACCGCTGGGTGATTGGCTGTCATCAGGATTTACTACTGATTGCCAATTCAAGCTGCTACTTTATTCAGCAGCTTCAGGATATCCGCAATGTGCAAACTCACGCAATGAGAATAAATCTAGACTATAGTTTAAAAAAAGCCCATTGTTTCAACTCTGAATCAAATCCGTATAAAGTGAAAGAACTCAATCTGATTATTTTATCAAAGACATGGAGATTTTAATTTATGCTACTTGATAATAAATCGCATGGTGTCGTTGCTGATGTCCTTCGAAATTCCATGATTTCAAGCGCTTCCCTGTCAATGTTGACTTCCAAATTTTCGCTCTACGCATTCGCAGCACTCCAATCAGAACTTGGATCGCTGAACGCCATTCGCATTCTCTTTTCCAATACACAATCGGTACATAGCACGAGTGAGCACTTGGCTTGTGTGCAAGGCCTTCAGGGCGAGCCGATTGACCGTCGTGCTCGCAATTCACTCCAAAGCCCTGCATGGGCTCGATCGTGTGCAAACTTGATTCGATCAAATGCTCAGGTCAAATTGGTATTTGTTCCGGTTTCCCAAAACCTATTCCATATACACTCTGATGGCTCACCTGCCACAGCTATTCAGGGAAGTTCGACCTTTACTTCCGACGGGCTTGGCCTCGCACCTTCGCCAAGCTATGAAATGAATACTTGCTTCACAACTCCAGTTGAGACCAACAACCTTTTGGAATGGTTTGATTCGATCTGGCACAATGATGAAGTGTCCCGTGATGGCAAGACTGAACTTCTGAATCAACTCAGGGATATCTACTCTACAAAATCACCAGAGCTTGCGTACTTTGTCACACTCTACAATCTATTTGCCGACACTCTATCCGATCTTGATGAAGAACGAATTATCAAGACCAAGACTGGCATCCATGACACGCTAGTGTGGAATAAGCTATATCGTTTTCAGCGTGATGGTGTGCTTGGAGCGATTGATAAAATCGAAAAATACAACGGTTGCATCATTGCGGACAGTGTCGGTTTAGGGAAGACATTTGAGGCACTCGCAATCATCAAATACTACGAGCTCCGAAACGACCGTGTGCTAGTGCTTTGCCCCAAGAAGCTCCGAGAGAACTGGACTATCTACACAGTCAATGACCGGAGAAACCTATTCGCTTCAGACCGTTTCAATTATGATGTGCTTAACCACACTGACCTAAGCCGAATTTCTGGGCAGTCTGGGGAAATCAATCTTGAATCAGTCAACTGGGGAAACTACGATCTCGTTGTTATTGATGAGTCACACAATTTCCGTAACAAGCCCGCACAAAAAGACCGCCCAACCAGATACTCGCGTTTAATGCAAGACATTATTCGGTCAGGTGTGCGTACCAAAGTGCTAATGCTTTCGGCAACTCCAGTAAACAGCAGAATGAATGACCTCAAGAATCAAGTCGCATTCATAACAGAGGGAAAAGACGACGCATTAGCCGATGTTGGCATTGAAAGTATTGAGCAGTCACTCCGCAAGGCACAAACTAAATTCAATGCTTGGCTGAAGCGTGATTCCCGTGATCGCACGACTCAATCTCTTCTAGACGAGTTGAATTTCGACTACTTCAAGCTGCTCGACTTGCTCACCATCGCTCGTTCTCGGAAGCATATTTCCAAGTATTACGACACAGCAGAACTTGGCGAGTTTCCAGAACGAGCGAAACCAATCAACGTCAAAGCAGATATAGACACCCAAGACCAATTCCCTGAACTACGTGAAATCAATAGGGAAATTCGCCGCCTGAATCTCAGTGCCTATGCCCCACTGAAATATGTTCTGCCACATAAACTCGAAGAATACAGCCGTCGTTATGATAAGCAAATATCCGGTGGTTCGGTATTTCGCCAGATTGATCGTGAACAAAGTTTGATTCATTTGATGCGCATCAACTTGCTCAAACGCATGGAGAGCTCCATCCAATCTTTCGCTTTAACGGTTGAGCGTTTGCTCAATCAAGTCCATGCGTTTATGGATCGCCTTGAGGCGCATGAAGATGGCGAGGTTGAAGAGCTTGGCATTGAGGAGATTGATGTTGAGAACGAAGTGTTTGATCAATATCTCATCGGAACGAAGGTCAAAGTACTTATTCAAGATGTAGACCGAATCCGCTGGCGACAAGAACTTGAAGAAGATGAACACATTCTTGTGAAGATGCTTCGGGAAGCTCGGTGCATTGATGCAAGTCGAGATGCCAAGCTGCATGATCTCAAGAAGTTGCTTGCAGACAAAATCAAATCCCCGATCAATCCGGGAAATAAGAAGGCGCTTATTTTCACGGCTTTTGCAGACACCGCTGACTATCTCTATGCCCATATTGCTGAATGGGCGCATTCTGAACTCGGCGTTCACTCTGCAATCGTCACCGGGAGCGGGAACTCATGTAAATCCACTATGCCAGGAATTAGGCGTGACCTCTCGTCAATCATCACTTCATTTTCGCCTATCTCGAAAGAGCGAGCTGTGATTGATGAAACTCTTACCGAAGAGATTGACATACTCATTGCTACCGATTGTATCAGTGAAGGCCAAAACCTCCAGGACTGCGATTATCTCGTCAACTACGATATCCACTGGAACCCCGTTCGCATCATTCAGCGATTTGGCCGTATTGACAGGCTTGGATCAAAGAACAGTGTTATTCAGCTTGTGAACTTCTGGCCCAATATGGAGCTCGATGAATACATCAATCTCGAAGCTCGTGTCAGTGGTCGCATGGTCTTGCTCGATATCTCCGCCACAGGCGAAGAGAATGTCATCGAGCAGACAGACAAAGACCAGATGAATGACTTGGAGTACCGCCGTCTCCAGTTCGAGCAGATGCAGGACAAGGTCATCGACATGGAAGACCTATCAAATGGCATTTCCATCACCGACCTAACGCTTAATGACTTCCGCATGGATCTTGTCGAGTATCTCAAAGAGCACGAAGATCGGCTTGAGAATATGCCACTTGGCGCATTCGCAGTCACAACCGACGATGCCATGATTAACATCGAAGGCGTTGGCCCCGGCGTGATCTGGTGCCTCCGAGCAGAGAATGCCAAGGTGCGATCAGATAGCACATATGCTCTCTCTCCGCACTATCTTGTGTATGTTGCCGATGATGGCGAAGTCAAACTCAACTTCACCAGCACCAAGCGGATTCTCGACATCTTCAAGAAGCTTTCCCTTGGTCGGTCTCAACCCGATGATGCTGCAGTAGCCACTTTCAACACCCGTACCAATGATGGCACCGAGATGACCCACTACCAAGGACTCTTGGCCAAAGCAATCTCGGCAATCACAGGCAAGGCCGAAGAGAAAGGCGTTGAGAGTCTCTTCCAGCGTGGTGGCACCGTGCTCACCAAAGAATCATTCCAAGGCATCGACGACTTCGAGGTCGTCGCATACTTAGCCATCGTGGACGCAGGGGGCGATGCGTGACCGATGTGCTGTACTCCAAAATGGCCATTCCTGAAGCCTGCCATCTTGGCAAGCGGGTTTTCAAGAAGCTCTTCGCAGAAAACGCCTCACTCACAGCAGCGGACAAGCGAGCATTCTCCGAAGACATCGACACGGTGACATGGCAGTACACGCTCAAACCATCAACCATACCAATCAGTGCCTACGAAGATGAAGAGCGTGAGTACCACGAAGTGGCCATCCTCCAGGTCAACTTAAAGACGCGTAAACGAACCAGACGCATTGCCGAGGTCATTCATCGCTCGATTCCGTACCCGGTTTTCTTGGTTCTCAATCATTCGCCAGCATTTGCGGTAAGCGTGGCCCACAAGCGATTTAGCAAAGCCGAGAAGGATGCGATTGTTGCAGAGGACATCCAGTTGACAGATTGGATTGATTCTGCAACCCCATCTGAATCCCAGGTTGCGTTTCTGGAGAGCCTCGCCTTGTCTGGCTTGCCTCACACGCACTTCCTTGATCTGTACTCCGCTTTCGTCCATCGTCTCTCAGCCCTTGATGCAGCCCGTCTCTCAGGTCGTTTCTCGCTTTACGATTCTGTAGAACAGCAAGAGTTGCGTCAACGACGGCTTGATAGTTGCCGTGCAATCGAGCAACAGATTGCCGAGCTACGGTCAATCCTTAAAAAAGAAACGCAGTTCAACAACCAAGTGGATTTGAACACTAAAATCAAACGCCTGGAGCATCAACTCCATTCCGAATCGACCCTGCTCTGAATGAGCTTTGACACCTGTAGGATTTCTCCATGCAAAAGCTGGACCCAAAGACCGATGGCGCATCTGCCAACATCATTGACGAGAACCTCGCCAAGCTCCGCGAACTATTCCCCGATGCGTTTACCGAGAGTTCAGCCGAAGGCGAGCCGCGTTGGAAGGTGGACTTTGACGCACTCCGGGAAGTGCTCGGCGATGCCATCGAGGATAAGCCTGAGCGGTACAGCTTCACTTGGAACGGCAAGAGCCGGGCGAAAATGATCGCCAACACGCCCACAACCGCCACGCTGAGGCCGTGCCCAGAGGAGTCGGTCAACTGGGACACGACCAAGAACCTGTTCATCGAGGGTGACAATCTGGAGGTGCTCAAACTACTTCAGAAATCGTACCACCGTAAGGTAAAGATGATTTACATTGATCCGCCTTACAACACTGGAGGCGAGTTCATATATCCAGATCGGTTCAAAGACAATCTAAATACATATTTGCGGTATTCTGGGCAGGTTGATGATGAAGGATTCAAGCTTTCTGCCAACACTGAGTCATCCGGTCGCTATCACACCAACTGGCTAAACATGATGCTTCCTCGACTCCGTTTGGCCCGGCATCTTCTTAGAGATGATGGTTTCGTGTTCATTTCTATTGATGACCATGAAGTAGCAAATTTAAGACTGCTATGCAACGAGATCTTTGGAGAAGAAAATTTCATTGAAAGCTTGGTATGGAAAAAAAGTATGGCGGCGGGGCAAAGACAAAATACTATGTTGGGCTTCACGAATATATTCTGTGTTATGCAAAGAGTAAAGACCAAATCTCACGAATTGAGACACCCTATGAAAATAAGCACAGAAAATATTATAAATACACAGACATTAATGAAGCTACTCGCGGACCATACCGCCTACAACCACTAAACACAAACAGCAACGATCCAAGACCTAACTTACGCTATCCACTCGTACACGAAGGCAATGAAGTATGGCCTGAGAGTCAATGGCAGTGGTCAAAGGAACGCACTGAAAGGGCACAAGAGAATGGAGAGTTAGTGTTTTCCGAAACGAAGAATGGGTTCACCGTCAATTTTAAACAGTATCTCCTGGATGAAGAAGGAAACGAACGCACAAGTAAGCCCTTCTCGATAATTGATGGTATTTATACCCAGCATGGAACCAATGAGATCAAAGAACATTTTGGTGACGGCAAGACTTTTAGTTTTCCTAAACCTTCCACTCTGATCCGGGAAATACAAAAGATTTTCTTCGATACTGACTATCTAGTTCTTGATTTTTTTGCTGGATCCTGTGCAACGGCAGAATCTGTTTTAAGACTCAATGCCGAGGACGGGGGGAAGCGGAGATTTATAATGGTTCAACTCCCAGAGCCTTGCGGTGCTGATTCTGTAGCTTATAAACAAGACATGCAGACAATTGCAGATATTGGCAAGGAACGCATTCGCCGAGCCATTAGCAAGATTGAAAACGAACGGAAATGTGAAAACGCAAATTCAGGCCGCCATCTGCCTGGCATGGAAAAAGTAGAAAGTCTTCCGGATGAGGGGTTTAAGGTCTTCAAGCTAGAGAGTAGCAGTGTGCAACCGTGGGAAGCTGAGTTTGATACCGTTGAGAAGTCGCTTATCGATTCGATTGACAAAATCAAGCATGATCGTACCGAGTCAGATGTGCTTTACGAGTTGCTGCTTAAATACGGACTCGATCTAACAGAACCAATCGACGAGCGAGAGATCGCCGGAAGCACCGTCTACAGCGTTGGTTCTGGTGCATTAATTGTCTGTCTCGCCAAGACCATCGGCCTCGATATCGTCGAAGGCATTGTCGCACTCAAAGAGGAACTCAAGCCCGAAGTCATGCGTGTCGTCTTCCGCGACTCCGGCTTCAAGGACGATGTCGTCAAAGCCAACGCAGTCCAGATTCTCAAGCAGGCCGGGCTTGCTGATGAACAGATCAGGAGCCTCTAGGCACACCCATGACAATCACATCCATCCACATCCAAAACTTTCGATCAATCGTGTCGTTCAAATCTCACACGCGAGATTTAAATATCTTCGTAGGCCAGAATGATGAAGGCAAGTCAAATGTGCTCCGCGCGTTAGACCTGTTCTTCAACCACGACAAGAAGACCGGCTTTGACCTTGTTTGGGATCGCGACTATTGCAAGTTCGCCCCGGTTCGCCAACGGAGAGCCCCTGAAATCACGATTGAGATTGAAATCGTTCCTCCTGAGTCATTCTCAAATCGAGAGCCAGTTCTCTGGCAACGAGCATGGCGTCGTGACGGGCTCCACAGCGAGCGCATTCGTTATAAGAGCGGCGGCGAGCCATCATCTAGGACAAAGGTGAATGCATTCCTCAAAGCGATGCGATATGACTATGTCCCAGCCATCAAAGGCCCGGAATACTTTAAGCAATTACTCCGTAGTCTTCACGATATGCTCGAAGCCACTGTGGCAGAAGATGTTCGGGCAGCATCTGGATCGTTTACAAAGACAATCAACAATAACACCAAAACGATTCTGAAAGACATCGAAGAGCGGCTTGGACTTCCAACGACAATTGAACTTCCCACGGATCTCCGAGAGCTCTTTGCTCAGCTTGAGTTTACTTCTGTTTCTGGGGGTCATCCGTTTTCATTAAGCGAACGCGGTGATGGTGTCAAAGTTCGCCATGTTCCGATTGTATTAAGATGGCTTGCCGATCAAGCCAACCATTTGTCGGCCAAGGGAAAACCAAAGGTCGTCACAGTGTGGGGATATGAGGAGCCGGAGAACAATTTGGAACTTCGCAAGTGCCTCGATCTGGCCAGAGAGTTCATCGAGTTTTGCCCGACAATTCAGACATTCGTGACAACTCACTCCCCTGCGTTCTATTCGATCTGCCGAGAAGCGGATACTGAGAAGGTTCAACTTTTCAATGTCGAAAAAGACAAGACTCCTCCCGTCACGAAGATTTCAGCAGTGGACGCTTCGGAGGTCGGCAAGTTTGATTCTTCCATGGGATTACTGGAGTTGCTGGCCCCACACATGCTTGAGGCCCAAGAGCAAATCAAACGGCTCGAAAAAGCTAAGGCAAGCCTTACAGACACAAACATCCCAACGCTGTTTGTAGAGGGTGAAAGCGATAAAGTACTCCTTGAGTGCACGCTCGCGGAATACTATCCAAATCTAGACGGAGAAATCTCCATCAAATGTGGAGGAGGGCACGCATGGGTAAAAGATATGATCCTCGCGTGGCATTATGGCCGAGCCGAAGCTCTCGCCGTGGGACTCTTTGATTGTGACGAAGATGCAAAAGTGTCCTTCGCTGATGCCAACCAAATCATCGGCAAACGAAACAATGCGAAGGTTGTAAAGGTATGTCGGAACGATGTACTCATACAGTGTTGTCAAGCAGGCTTTCCAGTTCCCTTCTCGCCTGATGAACTACTGTCGGAAGCAGTGTGGGATCATGCTGAGGAGCAAGGCTGGCTAGAGGAACGATCAAATCTTGTTGCACTATACAAATTCTCCAAGACTAATGAAAGTTTTACATCACATCTTGAAAATCTAGTGGCCAATGAGCATCTGCGCCGGTTGATTTGTTTCAAAGTAAAAACATTCTCAAAGGAGAAGATGAGCAAATATGTCAAGAGACTGGGAGCCGAAAACAAGGCGGAAGCAGTCGCCGGACTTGTCAAAACGCTCGACAAATGCCTTGAGAAGCTTGGCTTTGAAATAACTGAAGAGGTTGCGGTATGAAGATTCGTTTCGATCCTGAGCTTGATTTTCAAGATGATGCCATTCGAGCGGTTGTTGACCTCTTCGATGGTCAGGAGACCTGCCGCACCAACTTCACCGTAGCACCGGTCAATGTGCCCTCCGATGACGGCCAGAGTTCGTTGGCGTTCGGCTCAGACCTCGGCGTGGGCAACCGGCTCCGCCTTCTCGACGATGACATCCTCGCCAACCTCCGCAAGATTCAACTCCGCAACGCATTGCCCGTTTCGGAGAAGCTCGGCGACCTCAACTTCACCGTCGAAATGGAGACAGGCACAGGAAAAACCTATGTCTATCTCCGCACCATCTTCGAGATGCACAAGAAGTACGGCTTTACCAAGTTCATCATGGTGGTTCCCTCAGTGGCCATCAAGGAGGGTGTGCTCAAGACGCTGCAGATAACCGAGGAACACTTCAAGGGGCTTTACGACAATACGCAATACGACTATTTCATCTACGACTCGCAGAAACTCGGCCAAGTTCGCAATTTTGCCACGAGCGACTACATTCAGATCATGGTGATTAACATTGCCGCATTCAACAAAAGTTTCAAAGACCCGACCAAAGAGGGCAAGGCAAACATCATCCACAGGCCACATGACCGGATGACGGGGAACAAGCCGATTGAGTTTATTCAATCGACAAATCCGATCGTTATCATCGACGAGCCACAAAGTGTGGACACGACGGATAAGAGCAGTGAGGCTATCGCCTCGCTCAATCCGCTCTGCACGCTCCGGTACTCAGCAACTCATGTGAAGAAGCACAACATGGTCTACAAGCTCGATGCGGTGGATGCCTACGAGCGGAAGCTCGTAAAGCAGATCGAGGTGGCTGGCATCGACATCCAGGACAGCCACAACAAGGCGTATATCAAGTTGCTCAAGGTAGACAACAAGAAGAGCACGATCACGGCTCAGCTAGAACTCGATATCCAGCAGAAGGATGGCGCGGTCAAACGGAAGAAGAAGACCGTCAAGGCCGGGCAAGATTTGCTTGAAGTCTCTGGCGGGCGAAGCGTCTACGACGGCTACATCATCGACGACATCTATTGCGAGAAGGACAACGAATACATCAGCTTCACGAGCCAAGACGAGATCACCCGACTCAACGAAGTGGCGGGCGGCGTGGATGAAGATCAGTATAAACAACTCCAGATTCGCAAAACCATCGAATCTCACTTGGGCAAGGAGCTTGCGCTCAGGCCACAGGGCATCAAGGTATTGAGCTTGTTCTTCATCGACCGAGTAGCAAACTACCGGCAGTACGACGATCAAGGCAATTCTGTCAAGGGCAAGTACGCCGTGATGTTTGAGGATGAGTACGCCAAGGCCATCAAGAAGCCAAAGTATGATGTACTCTTTGAGGGGCTCGACCGCGAAACAGCAGCAGAAGGTGTGCATGATGGCTATTTCTCAATTGACCAGAAGAAGATGGGCGGCCACTCGGTCAATATGTTCAGGGATTCAAAGGGTGAGGGAAGTACCAAAGCAGACGAAAGCACCTATCACTTAATCATGAAGGACAAAGAGAAACTACTTAGCTTTGATTCAAAGCTGAAGTTCATCTTCTCACACTCGGCATTACGCGAGGGTTGGGACAATCCCAATGTCTTCCAGATTTGCACGCTCAACGAGACTGGATCAGTCATCAAGAAAAGGCAAGAGATTGGCCGTGGGCTACGGATCGCCGTCAATCAAGATGGAGAGCGAGTGCATGGGTTCGAGGTCAATCGCCTAACGGTGATGGCCAATGAATCCTACGAGGACTTCGCTCACAAGCTCCAGAAAGAAATCGAGCAAGACGAAGGCATCCGGTTCGGTGTCATCGAGAAGCACATGTTCGCAAGTGTTGTGGTTGATGCAATCAAGCCAGAAATCGAATATCTGGGCACAGAACGGTCTCAGCAAGTTTTTGAGCACTTGCAAGAACACGACTACATCGACTCAAAAGGTAAGGTGCAGGATGCACTTCGCAAAGACCTCGCCGCTGGCGAAGTAGTTTTGCCAGATGATGTGAAGGATCAGGCCGACCAGGTGCTTCGATTGCTCAAGAAGGTGAGTGGCAAGCTCAATGTCCGTGATGCTGACAAGTCTGAGACTATCAGCCTGAATAAGGCGATATACATTGGCGAAGAGTTCCGCGAGCTCTGGAACCGAATCAAGTATCGTACAACATTCCGCGTTGACTTTGATGGCCAAGCCCTGATTAAGAAATGCGCCGATGAAATATCGAAACGACTTGTTGTTGGAAAAGCAAGATTTGTCTACCGAACAGGGCGTCTCGCTATCGAACGGAGCGGCGTCGAAACTGATGAAGGCAATGAGAGTGTCCATCTTTATGATGCAACCGATTTTGAAGTGCCCGATATCGTGTCATTCCTCCAGGATGAAACACATCTCACACGACGCTCAATCGTTGAGATTCTCGTCAATAGTGGTCGTCTCGATGATTTCAAGAACAATCCTCAGAAGTTCATCGAGCAAGTGACCAAGCTCATCAAAGACCAAATGCAGCTCTTCATCGTCGATGGAATTAAATACCAAAAGATCGGGGACGATGCTATTTATGCTCAGGAGTTATTCCAGAATGAGGAACTCAAGGGCTACTTGAACCAGAACATGCTCAAGAGCGAAAAATCGGTTTACGAGTATGTTGTGTACGACTCCGATATAGAAGAGGCATTCGCAAAATCATTTGAGCGTGCAGATGAGGTAAAGGTCTATGCAAAGTTGCCATCATGGTTCAAGATCGAGACACCTCTAGGAACTTACAACCCCGATTGGGCAGTAGTGGTTGATGTAGATGGTCAGGAACGGCTCTATTTTGTAGTTGAAACCAAGGGCAGTCTCTTCAGCTCCGATCTCCGTGCCCGTGAGCAAGCGAAGATTGACTGTGGCCGTGAACACTTCAAAGCATTAGGCGATGGCATCGGGTATGAAGTGGCGAATAGCTACGAAAAATTCACCGAAACGTTTATTCAATGACACTGCTTGCTACATCAAAATTATACCAACCTCCCGTTTTTCTACGCTCCACCTGATGAGTACGGCGTTCTTATCTCATGACCTAGCGGGTCAGATTGCTAGTTTTAGCGGGTCAGACAACTCTGTCTACCAAAAACAGAAAACGCCGCAAACCGTTTGGATTGCAGCGTTTATGAAAGTGGGCGTAATAGGACTCGAACCTACGACTTCTGCCATGTGACGGCAGCGCTCTAGCCAACTGAGCTATACGCCCGGAAAGCAAAGGGTAGTCCAACGACCTGAAATCTTCAAGTAGCAAAAAACTGAGCCCTCTCAATAGAGCACTCAGCGTGTCATCTGCACACGAATCCGTCGGCCGGAGGTGGTGTGCTTGATGATAACAAAGCGTTCCTGCCCTGCAATTTTAACAAGCGTCCAGCCAGGCTCGATCTCATCACCAATACCATGCGCTTTGCCGTTGATCACCGCGAACGATTTGGAAGCCGATGGAAGGACGCTTGATAGCGTAAACACAGGGTCTGAAGCAGAGCCTGGCTCATCTGGCCGAAAGACCGTGGGCATCATAAGAAGCGACATCTCGACTTCCTCAAACCAGAACGGCGAAGACATCGGTTCCAAAGATCGCTGAACCGGCTCTGAATATTCAGAGCCGCTGGGGATCACAGGAAGAGACAAAAACTCGGCCGTCATCATATTTGCGTGGGCATTGGCAGGCTCGTTGATCACGAACTGAAAAGCACCCACGGCAGCCATTGGGCCGACAACAGCAGCTAAACAAAATCCATGAAGGAGTGATCGGTCATTCATCGGTTAATCCTCCAACGCCAAAGACCCCGACGGGATCGATGTTAACATCACCGAGTTAATCTCGGCATTCATACGAACACTCTCTTCACCTATAGCTAAAAATCGAAAACTCATAAAGCTCACCTGCTCCGGTCCTGAAACCACATCATGCATAAATGTGATCACCGATCCGTATTCTCCTTCGATCTCAACCCGAACAACATTTTGGACACCCTCCACAGAACTCGTTGTCCCTTCAATCTCCTGGTCGAGTTGAGTTGTGTTCAAGGATTCGATTTTTGAAACAGAAACCCCATTCTTACCCGCGGCCTCATTGATCAAGTTATGGAGCGATGTCCCCGAGCTACCCGCAGGCAAATCGCTGGTCATCTTGTCAAGTAGATTCTGGAGCTTCACCTGAACATCAATAGATTCCTGAGAATCGTAAGTCCCGATCCGCTGTTCGTACTCGACAATGAGTTCTTGATGAGCCTTCACGGTTTGATTCTGATTATCGACCTCAAGGATTGCAGGCTTCACTAGATAAAGCCAGCCAATGCACGCAACACCAGAAACCAAAATCACCTTAAAAACAATCTGTTTACGCGTCTCTAAATTCATGGTGTTTCCCCCTGCCCAGCACTACTAAGCGTCATCAGTTCACAAAACTCGCCATTCTCAGAAACCACTTCAATAGCAAGATTAAACTTCAAGCCCCAAGAAGACTCATCGATCATCGAACGCGATGTGCTCCCGATCTCGATCCGCTTGACTTCTGGGATTACCCTGAGGGCCTTAATATACCTCGATAAAACATGACTCGCGTCAAAATCTTCGGACTCTGCAATCGCAATCCCCGTCAGACTCACCATCGGATGCTGCGAATTCATTCTGCCCTGGAGACCTGAAATTTGAACCAACTCATGACCTTCATGAGGCATCGAACTCAAAAAACCAATCCACTCGACATGCTGGCCCATCGCATCCTCAATCATAACTGCAGCTGTCCCGATTGACCCTGCCATCACACGAATAGATTCTCTTCGCTGACGATCGATCTCGATTTTATCAATCACATGAGATTGTTTCGATATAGTTTGTTCGATCATCGCCGACTGCTGGGTACTAAAATAGTACTGACCACCAATCATCGCGATGACTGCAGCCGCGCCGATCTTCAACGATCTATTCAGCACTGATCGGTTTCTAAGTTCCTTGGCCGCGCCAGGGAGGAGTTCAAGGTTTTCATTCTGACCACAAGCCGCAGCAAACGAGCTGGTGCCTTCTCCGAATATCTCATAGGGCTTATAACTTTTCGCATCTGGAGTCACTTCAACATGCATATCCAAACTCTGAGCCAATGCTGCCCCGATCATTGGAATCGCTGCACCAGGGCCACAAATAATCAACTTTGCTGGCAAACTATCAACCGAGTTGGCAAACCTGAAAGTCTGCTTGATCTCAATACTGATCCGTTGCAATACTGGAGACATAGCAGGCATGATACATGCAAACTCTTCCGTTGCTCGCCCCTGACCAATGGGTATGCCGTGCATAAACAAAAGACGATCGCCATCGAGCTCAGAATCTGATCCTTCTTGATCTGAGTCTGGATTGACCAATGTCCCAGAGCTACTTTCTCCTTCTGTTTCAGCTTGAGCACTCTGAGCCAATAAATACCTGCTGTACGCCTCGGCCAGTTTGTCGTAGCCAATTTCAGTTAAACGAGCAAGCTTTGGGATTCCCCCCTCAAAGTATCCGATCACGCTAGATCGGCCCGACACATACAAAATCGTGGTGCCCTCATCTACCTTTGAAGCTTCCGCCATCGCCTGCTGAACATCAAAGACCTTCGACGGGATCATTCGATCGACAACGATTTGGGAGCGATTCATCCATGCAAACAGCTTTTGCAAGTTCGACTCGTCATCTGAAATCCCAATCGTTAAGGATGATTCACCATTTGAAGCCAAACATGTCGCATCCACAGGGTTTGAAAGACCTACAGACTGCTTCAATCCACTTTCCATCTTCGCAATCGAGGTAGCTTCATCCATGTCCGTAATATCAACCCGGCATACCGAGCCCGGACTTGTGTAATACAGCTCTGCACGCTTTATTTTTTTGAACCCACCAAATCTGGCAATCAACTGACGAAGCGGCTGGTCCAACTGGTGAAGCCCACCCTTCCAAGTCTCGGCCCATTGTGCCGAATCAAGATCAACCCGCTCTGCATGAACTATCTTTCCAGATCGCACAGACGCCATCGACAAATGTTCTGAAGTGAGCACTATGGCCAGTTTGTCCTTAGATGTAAACATCCTTCGTATCTCCATGAATATTCAATCCGATCAACTGCTGCTATCGACAAGTTTGCTCGGACACTTGCGTGTGATCGACCACACTACCGAAACTAGGGGGCCTGTTATCGGCCGCTCTCAAAAAGCCCTCTACTGAAGCTCCAACTCAATTCTGCGCACCGCATCACCACTCAAACCATGAATCACCACCGTCCCACCCAAAGCAGGAATCTGTGTAAACTCAACAACCTGCTCATTGAGAACAAGCCGAGTCCCCTCCACAGGCATCGCAGCATCTCCAAGGTACGCCTGAATAGTAATTATGGCCCCGGATTCAGCCGCATAAAACGCACGCACAGTCTCAACTCTCATCGTGGTCAACGACGCCTCATCACGCAATGGCCGCACAGAACCGGCAACAACCAATCCAAGCAATGCCAAAATCACAACCAGTACCGCCAAAACTGAACCACGACGAGTTTCAAGTGCCTTATACATTATCCACCCCCCCGACCGATCCATGATCGAGGCATTGCATACATCTCAAGCGCCACAGGACCACTCTGAATCTGAAGACTCACCCTGTGAATTTTAGCCGGAAGCACAATCGCCATCGCATTCCCGGCAGCATTGTAATACGAAAACTGAATCCGATTAACATCAACACAAAGCACAGAAGACACACCGCCCGGCTTAAGCAACTCAAGTTCCGACCCATTCAACCGAATCCCACTCCCATCGACCAGTATGAACTGTCTCGAAGTAGCACTCTGAACAGCCAACCCAGATTCGTCGGCTGCAAATGGAGCCTCACGCACAAATCGCGCCGAACGCTCCAACGCATATAAAACACGATCAGTATCAGACCTGGTATCACGAGACACCGCATAGGCATCAGTCGAAGTCACAATAATCGGCATCACAACCGCTGCAATTATCGACATCACGGTCATCGACACAATCATCTCAAGCAACGAAAACCCCAAATCCTCTCCCCCTCCCCTACTGCCAGCCGATTGTTTTGTAGCTCGGAATAGATTCATATCGTTGACACCATCAGCGACACCGGAAGTGTGTACGCCGCCCCATCTGCAGACGGATACGAAACAAGAACCGTCACCGTGCGAAAAACATTATCGCTGACTTCAAGCGACACAAGTCCATCAGCAGCAACAAGCCCGCTAATCGTCACCGTATAGCCCATCCCGACCGCAGAATATGATTGTGTCGCCGAAGCCATCCGGCTATAAAACCCAGTATTCGGCGTACTCAAATAGGTGTTCGCATCAGCCAACGCATCAAATCCAAGAGCATCCTCAGAAGATGACACATCCGCCAAAATGCCTTCGAGAACATTGCTAGCAAACATGGTGGCCCGGGCCGTATTGATTACATTGGCTCGCGATGCAGAGGTACTCATCAGCAATTCAAGTGTCGGCGGCACCGCGATCGCCAGCACCATCACCATCGTCACCACCTCGATAAGCGTAAACCCTCGGCTTCCACCTCGGCTTCCTACACGGCTTCCCGCACCCCCCCTCGGCTTCCTATTCATGAATGATTCGTACTTCATTGCCGCTCCTCAATCAAACCTGAGTATGAGTGAATCACAATGAGCGTCCCAGTGCTGAGAGTCATCGTCGCGTTCTGTGAAAACACAGAATCAAAAACCCCGGAATTCTCATTCCTGACATGCGGCTCAGATCGAAAATCAAACCACACAGTCCCATCCCCACTGTTCCCGTCGCCATTGACAAACGAGTTGATCGCAACCCCAGCGTATTCATTGGCCAGGTTTGTAAACTTGATCCCCCCATCCACCGGGTCCACCATATCCACAATATCTCCCGCCAAACTCAATGTGACTAGCCCAAGCGTGTCCGCATTCGTATCAACCACAACCCCCGAAGGAACCCCGCTGGCCATCGCCCTGCCCCGAGCAAACTCAAACAAGCGAACAACCTCATCGCGTGAAGCTCCCTGCCGTGCCTGAGTACTCTGATTCATAACCGGAATTGCCGAGGCCCCAAGAATGCCCATAATGACAATAATCAGCAGCAACTCCAGCAATGTGTAGCCACGCTCCCCACGCCCTAGCCGTGGCCCAATGCAACTCAAACTAAAACTCTGGCCAACACTCACAGTTCATTAGCCCCCAATAAAACGCCAGCACCGTTGTCCACCGACGAGGTGTCCGCACAGTTCGAATAGAAAACAGCAACCGGTGGCGTCGCACCATTATTAAAATAGTAGTTCCATCCCGCTGACCCCTCCGATACAACAGTCCGGCTGTTGGCTTGCCCCTGGCTCACCGCCTGAACCCCCCCCACCCCAGTATATGGATTGGGAGGAATATCAAACTTAACAACTGTATTTCCGGTCAGCTCGGCGAGCGTCGGAAACGGATCATTCCCATTGATCACAGCATTCATTCGGAATGTCGCCACAGCGGTGCGCACGCCGGCAAGCGTGCTCTGTGTTGCCGCAGAACGAGCGTTATCGGTCGCCCCGCTGAACTTAGGCACTACGAGCGCCGCCAAGACACCCAGCATGACGATCACCACAAGAAGTTCTACCAGTGTAAATGCTCTCTGAACCACAACCAAATCTCCTATTTATTTATACTGATCATCTGCCACATCGGAAGGAATACCGACAACGCAATGAGAAGCACAATCCCAGCCATAGCAATGGTGATCATGGGCTCGATAATTGTATTGATGCTCTTGGTCAGGTGATCGGCCGTCCGATTATAATGACGAGCAATAATTCGACCCGCCTTCCCAAGTTCCTGTGAATCCTTACCCGACCCAATCAGCCGCCTGGCGAAGTTCGGAAGTGATTTTGAGTTATTGATCACATCTTCGAGCGAACCACCATTTCGCATTTCGATGCACATAGTATTGCATTCTCGCTGAAACACAGGCCGCCCCGTAGACATCCCGGCAATCTCGATAGCCTCGATAACCTCGATGCCTGATTCCAATCCAATACTGAGCACACTCGAGAACCGAGCCGTCGTAATCGCAGTAAGCACCTTACTGATGTAAGGCGTTTTATGGAGTATAACTTCCATCCGATACCGACCACTGGTACTCTGCCACCCTTTATACAGCCCAACCACCGCTGCAATAGCGCACCCCGAATATGCCCACCAATAGGTCGTTATTGAAACACCCACAGTCTTGACGATCAATGTTGACAAAGGCAACTCAACACCATTACTCTCGAAAATAGTCGCAAACCGAGGAACAACAAAGATCACGATCACGCCCAGAGCCAATCCAACAAAGCCGATCACGATCAGTGGATACGACATAGCCCTACGGATCATCTGACGAAGCTCACTATTACGCTCAAGCATATCGGCCAGGTGCGAAGTGACAGCCGCCATCCTCCCCGATTTCTCGGCGGATCGGAGCGTCTGAATATAAACCTCGCCGAACACACTTTCATACTTTGAGAACGCAGCGGTAATTTTTTCCCCCGCCTCGATCATCGAAGCAATATCAATCACCATATCCCGGAGCGCATGGTTTTTTTCATGCTCACCAATTGACAGCAACCCTCTAGCCAAGGGGATATTGGCCTCAAGCAAAGCATTCATTTCTCTTGTAAGCAGAGCGATATCGAGTTGTGAAACTCGATCACGATTAAAAGAGAACCGCCCTTTGGTTCTGCCTTCTTGAACTTCAAGAACAATCAAACCCTGCTCACTGAGCCGAGCAAAAACAGCATCCTCATTCTTCTCATTCATCGTTGATCGAACGGATTTACCCGACGAATCAAGCGCTTTGTAGTTATATCGCTTTAGGGTCATTGGCAATCCATTCCGGCTAGGCGCTCATTTTCATCTGTGTTGGCTCTTCCATGACTGCTTCGTCCACAGTGGCATGAAGTTTGTTGACTTCTTCGAGCGTTGTCACTCCCATCCTGGCATTCTCAATCCCACAATGAAGCATCGACCGCATTCCTGATCGATGAGCCGCATCTACAAGGTTTTTAAATGAAGCGTTGGTTTCAATGAGATCACGAACCTCTGCGCTCGCCGTGAAAAGCTCATATATCCCAACGCGCCCTTTATAACCCGTGTTCATGCACTTGCTACATCCATTGCCGGTCATAAATGTATCGCCCGCAGCAGGATCAATCCCCAAGGATTTCAACTCCCGATCCGTCGGCGAATCTTCAACCGCACATTCCCCACATATCCGGCGAGCAAGCCTCTGAGCCAGCACACCGAGCAACGCATTGTTAATCGCAAACGCCGGAACCTCAAAATCTCGCAGCCTAGGAACCGCCCCCACCGCATCATTGGTATGCAGGGTCGAAAACACCAAGTGCCCTGTCAGTGCCGCCTGAGTTGCAATCTTTGCTGTTTCACTATCACGAATTTCACCAACAAGAATCACATCGGGGTCCTGGCGGAGCATCGATCGCAATGCCGTCGCAAAATCAAGCCCGATAGACGCGTTTGCTTGGACCTGACGAATCATCGGGAGCCGGATTTCAACCGGGTCTTCGATGGTCATAATATTTCGCTCAGGCGTATTGATCTGATTAAGTGCCGTATACAGCGTCGTGGTCTTACCAGAACCAGTCGGCCCCGTCACCAGCACCATCCCGTGCGGCTTGGTAATCATCTTCTCAAACGATTCGACGATTGCCGAAGGCATCCCCAAACTCGCAATTTTCCCGATCTTAGAAGCACTACTCAACAAACGCAACACCGCATTCTCACCATGGATCGTCGGAATAAGGCTCAAACGAACATCTATGGGTTGACCACTGAAAATAAACCTAAACTTGCCATCCTGAGGCCTACGAGTCTGGGCAACATCAAGATGAGCCATAACCTTAAGCCGCTGAATAATCCCCTCGTGCAATGAAATAGCCGGCCCACGAAATGTCGCCAACGCCCCATCAACACGGTACCGAAGATGCAAAACCTTATCATCCGGATTCACATGAATATCCGACGCATTCATTTCTGCCGCCGAATACAAAATCTGATTCACAGCAGCAACAATCGGCTCCTGATCAATCGAGATAACCAACTCTTCAGTATCATCAATCTCGATTTCCGCACCAGTATCAAGCGAATACGCACGCGTTATAAGAGAACTCAACTTGTGCCGATCAACAACCACCGGATCAATCTGCAATCGAATCGTTTGGCGAAGTTCATCGAGCGACTGAAGATCCAACGGCTCATGCATAGCAACTGTTGCAATCTCACCAGTCACAAACAACGGAAACGCTTGAATCCGCTCGGCCATACTCTTGGGCATAAGCCTGGATTTGGCGATGTCAATATCAAACATCTCAAGATCAACAAACGGATACTCACAAACAATAGCCTTGGCAAGAGCAATGTCCCGAGCCTCAACCAACCCAAGCTTGAGGGCCGCTTCATCAACCCCAAACATGTTCTCCTGGGCGCATTGACGAATCTTCTCAACATCGCTTGCAACAAGCTTACCCTCTTCAATAAGCGACTGAATTACAAACTCACTGGCCTCAAGCATGATGCCCCTCCTCGCCATCGAATCTCGCCATGAGACTCTCGATATGCTCTTTAAGTTCCTCGTCGATAGTGCCAAACGCCCCACCGATCAAATACGCAGGGCGTCGGTCGGTCATCTGTACCCGCATCACCCGCATCTCACACTGGATCAATACCCCCAACTCAGCGTCAGTATCGGGCTCTTCTAGATCTGCTACTTTGATCTCAATCATCGCCCCCCTTGGAAAAAAAGTACTGGTTATAAATCCAATACCCGCAACTGAAAAATCAATTAGATCGACATCGACCCATCCATCTTTACAGCCAGCCGCCTTGCTAAACTTCACAAGCCTGGAATGCGAAATAGCAATCCGCACCTTGGCCGGAAGCGATATCTCATGACGCTCATTTCTTCGAGTTATCAAACCACTCATGTCCAAAAACCTCCGTAGCAATATACATCGAGTACATCCGAATACCTCATCGTCTGAGAACCAGCCCATCTGAACCTAAACTACAAGAACTACTTAATGCCGGGGGTAAATTAACCCAAATCAGCCGTTCCGCATCTGTTAGGGTGTCGATTCTCGCACATTCATCACCATTTTCAGTTGCCCAACCCAAACAACTCTCTATACTTCACACCCGGCATGATCGGTGCCGGGCAGTTAGATTCGTACAAAAACATCGATCCGCACCCGCGGATCCTTATCTGTCACTGAAGCGCCCTTTCGCGGTCCGATCGCCGCCGGTGTCGCTGATAAAGAAACGGAACAATCCCATGGCAAACACACTCGTACAAGACCTCATCGAATCAGGAATCCACTTTGGACAACGCTCCTCAGGATGGAACCCCAAAATGGGCCCCTTCATCTACGGCAAACGCAACGGCATCCACATCATCGACATCAAGGAAACCGTCAAAGGCCTCCTCCTCGCACGCAAACTCATCCAAAATATCGTCGCCAGCGGCAAAGATGTCTGCTTCGTAGGCACCAAACGACAAGCCAAAGAAGTCATCGTACAACGCGTCACCGATGTTGAAATGCACTATGTCACAGAACGCTGGCTCGGAGGCACCCTCACAAACTTCCGCACCATCCGCAGCCGCCTCTCACGCCTAGAAGAACTCGAAGCCATCCAAGAAGCAGACAACTTCGAAAGCTACTCCAAAAAAATGGAATCACAACTCCGCCGCGAAATGAAAAAAATCGCACGCAACCTCGGAGGCGTACGCAAAATGAGCAAACTCCCAGGCGTCATCGTCGCAATCGATGTCAAACGCGAAACCACCGCTCTCCGCGAAGCACGCAAACTCGGAATCCCAACCATCTGTCTCATCGACACCGACGGCGACCCAGACATGGCCGACATCGCCATCCCAGGCAACGACGACTCCATGCGCTCCATCGATGTCATCGTCCGCGAACTCTGCAAAGCAATCGCCGATGGCAAACAGTCACGCGTCGTCACCACCAAAGACAAAGAAGACGGCTCCGCAGACGGCGCACAAAAACGCTCACGCAGGGCCCAGTACTCAGCCACCGAAGCACCAGCAACCGCTGCACCTACTACCCAAGCAGAAACAACCGATGCGGCACCCGCCGCACCAGCGTCCGCTGAATAAACGACTCGATATTGAACGATCCACCACACGCATGCCCAACAGATGGCGTGCGACACCAAACCTATTACGCCGGAGTACTCGACATGGCGGCAATCACAGCAAAAGAAGTTATGAGCTTGCGGAACAAAACCGGGCTCGCAATGATGGAATGTAAAAAAGCACTCACCGAAGCCGGAGGCGATCTCGAAAAAGCCGAGAACCTCCTCCGCGCAAAACTCAAAGGTAAAATGGAGACCCGCACAGACCGCATCGCAGGCGAAGGACGCATCGGCATCGCCGTCGATGGCGACAACGCCGCAATCGTCGAACTCAAAGCCGAAACAGACTTCACAGCCAAAAACGACACCTTCATCAACGCCACCGACGAACTCGCCAAACTCGCACTCGCAGCAGGTTCACCAGAACCAACCCCCGAAATGAACGCGATCATCGACAACCTTCGCATCACCACCGGAGAAAACATCTCCATCGGTCGCGTCGAATACCTCGCCGGATCCGACAACTCCACAATCTATGGCCAGTACATCCACCACGACGGCAAAACCGGCGTACTCATCCAAGCCCAAGGCGAACTCGCAGACGAAACCATCCGCCAAATCGCCATGCATGTCGCCGCCGCCATGCCTCGCCCGCTCGGCCTCAGCTCCGAAGACATCCCAACGGATCTGGTCGATAAAGAAAAGAAATTCCGTATCCAGCAAGCCATCGACTCCGGCAAGCCAGAATCCATCGCCGAAAAAATCGTCGAAGGCGGCATGCGCAAATTCTTCGAAGATGTCGCCCTCCTCGAACAAGACTTCGTCATGGACGGCTCAAAGAAAATCAAAGACCTCGTCGGATCAGGCTGCTCACTCAGCTCCTTCACCCGCTGGCAGGTCGGCGAAGCCGAATAATCCGATTTCATCAAAATCTATCCAAAGCCGGGTCACATCGACCCGGCTTTTTTAATACACTATCAATTCACCCATCCAAACAAGAAACGGAATCCACCTATATGCCCATCAAAGCCAAACCAGGCGAACAATACACCATCCGCCGAAAGGTCCTCAAAATCTTCGGAGCCGCCTTCCACATCTACGACGAAAACGGCTCACTCGTCGGCTACTGCAAACAAAAAGCATTCAAACTCAAAGAAGACATCCGCCTCTACACAGACGAGTCCATGGCCGACCCCCTCCTCACCCTCGCCGCCCGATCAATCATCGACTTCGGCGCCACCTACGACATCACCATGCCCGACGGCACCCAGGTCGGATCACTCCGCCGCAAAGGCCTCAAATCCACATTCCTCAAAGACGAATGGGTCATCTTCGACGACCAAGGCACCGAGATCGGTATGCTCAAAGAAAAAAATCTCCTCATGGCAATCCTCCGTCGCGGAAACGCCTCCGCATTCTTCCCCCAACGCTTCGAGTTCTTCAAAACAGGATCCGACGAACCCGTCGCAGCAATCCGCCAGCACTTCAACATCTTCGTCTACCGCCTGGGCCTCTCGATCCTCAAAGACGACGAAGACCTCGACGAACTACTCCTCTTAGGCGCAACCTGCCTCATCGCCGCAATCGAAGGCCGCCAGTCGTAATCGAATCTGGAAATAATCAATCCACAACAAAGCATCACTTCTCAACACACCGGAGCACACCATGAACACCAACCTCACCCGCCGCCAAGCAATCACCACCATGTCCGCAGCCACCGCAGGACTCGCAGGCCTCGCCTCCATCGCCCCCGCCTCAACCCTAGCAACCCTCAACCTCGGCTTCGACGAATCCACGAGTGAGTACACCCTCCCCGATCTCCCCTACGCCTACAAAGCACTCTCCCCTCACATCGACCCCATCACCATGACCATCCACCACACCAAGCACCACGCCGGCTATGTCAAAGGCCTCAACAAAGCACTCAAACAACTCCACGCCATCCGCTCCGAAAAAGCCGACCCAGGCACCCTCCAACACTGGCAACGACAACTCGCCTTCCACGCCGGAGGCCACATCAACCACACCCTCTTCTGGGAAGGCATGTCCCCCGACAAAAACAACGGCGGAGTCGGTGGCGGCGACCCCACAGGATCACTCGCCAAAGCAATTACCCGCGATTTTGGCTCCATCGAAAAATTCAACTGGCAGTTCAAAGCCGCCGCCAAATCCGTAGAAGGCTCCGGCTGGGGCTGGCTCATCTACGAACCAATCTCCAAACGCCTCATGATCACCCAAATGCAAAACCAGCAAGACATGATGTTCGCCGGCGCAATCCCACTCCTAGGCGTCGATGTCTGGGAACACGCCTACTACCTGAGCTACCAAAACCGCCGAGGCGACTACCTCAACGCATTCATGAACATCATCAACTGGCCAGAAATCCAGCGACGCTACAACGCAGCAACCACATAATATCTTTACCCCAACTTAACCCTTGCGGACATTTGGCGACCGACGAAATCGCCCAAACACAACCCCCGACCTGCTTTTAGGAGCAGGCTTGTCAGATGGCATCGGCTTAAGTTCAGCAAGCCGGGCAATCTGTTCAGCATCCGTCGGCATCGTGTCAATCGCCTGTTGAGAAGTCTCAAATCCATTGACCGGATCAAGCGCAAGAGCAAACCACGCACCCCACAACTTCTCATTTCGCTTTGTAAACCGAGACGATCGCACCGCATCACTCGATGCAACAACATCAGAATACGACACCCCCGTAGCCAGCAAATACCCAATCTCAATAATCGACCGAGTTTGCTCAGACCGAGCATCTGCAATCGAATACTGATTATGCAACGCCTGCTTGAGCCCAAAAAGTTCAACAAGCGTGCATCCATGACGATCAACAAGCAACTCGTCCATCGTAAACGGCCCATGATAAACACCCTGCTCAGACGCATGCACACACGACTCAAGCAATTGCCCCATAAGCCTAATCGCTTCATTAAACTCCAATTGACCACCACGAACCTCAAGCAAATCACCGAGCGTCACAAGACCCTCTTGATTACCAGGATAATCCGTAATCACACACAACCGGCCCGTATCGTCATACCCGACATTCTCAACCGTAAGAATGTGAGCATGATCCAAATGAGCAGTCTTAATAAAACGGTCGTAAGTTCGACGACGAGCAACCGTATCAGTAATATGGCCAAACCGATAAAGCAAATGGTTCGTGCGATCGCGTTCATGCAACATAATCAATCGATCACACCGATGAACCCCCGCAAGCGGACGCACCGATACATACGGTCCAAAGCGGATTGCCTGAGTAGTCTCTTGCGAGGACTGATTATCAAAAGATTTATTGAACAAAGTCATCGGCCCTCTTGAGCATGAACTGGCGATCCCCGCGAGCCCAGATCCACGCCCGGCAGCGTCAAGTCAGATTATACGCGCAAATACACGATCAGGCGCGTTCTTCTATATTCGGACCCAAAGATCGCCCAACTCCACATTTCTCCGCAGCAAACCGTATTGTTTGAATATTGCCCCCACCACCCCGATTTCGTGCCCAGCCAGTAAATCACACTCTCAATGCACCACCCCAAATACCCCCGACTTGACTGATATAATCCCCAGACCAATCATTTCGGGACAACACGGGCCAAGCCCCGATAACCACCCCGATAATCGTCCCGAGAACCATAACACCTCCCGCCTGAAATACCAGGACGGGAAGAACGAGGTTGACTTTCGATGCCATATTACATGTCCATGGGTAAGTTCCCCAAAAAGCGTCACATCCAGTTCCGCCGCCCCGATGGAGCAATGTACTCCGAAGAAGTCTTCGGCACCGAAGGATTCTCAGGATCAACATCCACGATGTACCACATCCATCCCCCAACCCAAGTCATCGGATGGAAAAAACTCTACTCAACAAAAGTCGAGTATGTCGAACAAGACACCCTTCGCCAGCAGCATGTACTCACACAAAAAACCAAAAAACAAGGCGACCCAGTCACAGGCCGCGTCGTACTCCTTGGCAACGACGATGTTGAAATGAGCGTCTGCCAACCAGAAACACAACTCCCCTACCACTACAAAAACGGACAAGGCGACGAACTCCTCTTCATCCACTACGGATCAGGCACCGCCTACACCATGTTCGGCACACTCAAGTTCGGCCCCAAGGACTACATCGTCATGCCCAAAGGCGTGATCTACAAACTCGTCTTCAACGAACGACCAGACGACGGCTCAGACAACGATGACTTCGGCGGCTACACCAAAGATCAAATGCCCCTAGGCAAGTTCCTCTGCTTTGAATCCTGCAACGCCAGCCACATCACGCCACCAGCAAGCTACAAAGCCAAAAAAACCGGACAATTCCTCGAACACTCCCCCTTCTGCGAACGCGACTTCCGCGTCCCCTTCGAAGACGCCGACCATCCACTGGCCCACGACGAAAAAGGCGAGTTTGAAGTCCGCATCAAAGCACGCAACACCATCCACTCCTACATCTACCCATACCACCCACTCGAAGTCGTCGGATGGGACGGCTGCTACTACCCCTACTGCTTCAACATACACGATTTCGCGCCCATCACAGGTCAACTCCACATGCCCCCACCCATCCACCAAACCTTCGAAGGACACAACTTCGTCATCTGCTCCTTCTGCCCACGAGCCCTCGACTTCCATCCAGAAGCCATCCCCGTCCCCTACAACCACTCCAACATCGACTCCGACGAAATCATGTACTATGTCCAAGGCAACTACAAAGCACGCCGAGGAATCTCCGCCGGATCAATCTCACTCCACCCCCAAGGACTCGCCCACGGCCCACACCCTGGCACCGTAGAAGCCTCCCTAGGCAAAAAATGGACCGACGAAATGGCCGTCATGTGCGACACCTTCCGCCCAATGTTCCCCACCAAAGCCTGCATGGACCTCGACGACCCAGACTACCCCGAATCCTGGCGACAAGACCACTTCGCCCCAGGCCAGGTCCGCGGTGCCGACGACGAAGAAACCAGCGCCGACAACCAACCCATCAATACCTGGGATTAACCGGATAACCAAAACAAACACCCCACACAGCC
>JAESRA010000248.1 GCA_016764895.1 Phycisphaerales bacterium
GACGGAGGGGGTCTTTCTTCTCTTCCCATATCCAACAAAACACAAGGAACCCCCACCCAGTACAATCGAATATACAAAAGAAGCCCCCCCCGTGACCCATCCCTCACCCGAAGCTCCCATGCTTCAAACATCCAAAAGGGTCTCGCCATGCAAACAAGTCACAACACTCGCCCCGCATTCACAATCATCGAAATCCTTATCTTGATCGCAATCGTCGCACTGTTCATCGGAGTTCTATTCCCAGCACTTAGCGGCAGCCGTTGCGGGAGCGGGTCCATGAATGCCGTCACCCAAGCCAACCTCCGCTCCCTCACCACCGGCTCAACAAACTTCGCCGCCGACCACAACGACCAAATCTTTGCCCTCACCTCGGCGATCCAAGCCCAAGACATCCTCCACAAAGCCACAGGCCGGAGCATCGAACTCACCCAAGCCCACGAACCCATCCTCCGCCTCCGCTACTCCCACCTCGTACTGATGGACTACCTCACCGACCGCCAACCAGAACCCATCGCCGCCTCCCCCTTCGACAAAAACCTCATCAACTGGCAAGAAAACCCCCTCGCCTACCTCGAAGAAAACAACACCTTCCCCTACGCCCAAGGCCTCCCCAAAACCGCCGGCTACGACATGGACCCCACCTGGACCGACCAAGCAATCCTCCAACTCTGGCCCTTCGCCTCCTCCTACCAAGTCGTCCCCCACGCCTGGCTCGATGACATCTACCCCCAGTACACCCCCTCCCCAACCTCACCCCACCACATGATCCAATCAGACAACACCGCACCACTCCGAGGCCGCAAACTCTCCCAAGTAAAATACCCCGCACAAAAAATCTTCATCTACGAAGAGTTTGACTATTCCTCAGAACGCTCCCCCCTCTACGCCTCAGACCCAAACGCCAGAATCAATCTCGCCTTCTTCGACGGCTCCGTCCGCCAAGAAAAAACATCCGCCGCCAACTCCGCATTCAACAAAGACAACCCCACCGCAGTCTGGCAACAACCCTACATCCCCCTCGACACCTTCCCCCTCCCCAACGGAGGCCTCAACGACCAAACCCTCCTCGACCTCCGCTTCCGCTTCCGCTGGACCAAACAAGGCCTCCAAGGAATTGACTATGGCCCCAAAGGATTCGGCAACCCCTAACACACCCAAAATACCCGCATAGTCGCCAAAAAAACGCCCACCCTGTCAGCAAATACTCCCCCCAGCGGTGCAACCACAACCAGTCTCATACCAATAGTTCATCGGCCCAAGAAAACTCACGGGCTACCATACCCCCGCGACGATACACACTCCTCGCCACTCATCCACACGGAGCAATACCAAGATGAAAAAACTGATCCCAATCGCTGTTCTCGCCCTCGGCATCGCAGTCTTCGCAGCCGTCGCATTCGTTCAGCCAGAAACAACAGAAGCAACATCACCAGAGGCAACACAACCAGTCGCCACCCCATCAACACCAGAACAAGTCCAGGAGGACACCTTGGTCTACATCGCAATCGAAACCACAATGGGCACCATCTACCTCGGACTCAACGAGACCAAAGCCCCAATCTCCACCGAAAACTTCCTCGCCTACCTTGACGAAGGCTTCTACGAGAAAACAATCTTCCACCGCGTCATGAAAGGCTTCATGATCCAAGGCGGAGGCTTCGAAGAAGGACTCAAAAAGAAAGAACCAAAAGAAGGCATCAAAAACGAATGGAAAAATGGACTCAAAAACACACGAGGCACCATCGCCATGGCACGCCTAGGACGCCAACCAGACTCCGGAACCTCACAATTCTTCATCAACCTCGCAGACAACGCCTTCCTTGACCAACCACGCGACGGCGCAGGCTACGCAGTCTTCGGACATGTCGTCAAAGGCCTCGATGTACTCGACGCCATCGGATCCGTACACACCTCACCCCAAGGCATGCACGGCGACGCCCCCACAGAAACAATCCTCATCAAAACCGTCACCCGCGTCACCGACAAACAAGCCGCCGAACTCGAACTCGCAGGCACCGAAAACTAAAACCCACCAGTCAAAAATATTCAGTAGCTACACCATCTACAAAAAAACGCCACCCAAACAGGTGGCGTTTTCTATTGAATATAAAAACCGAGTCAAGACATATCAAGCACCGTCGCATCGCTCCGCACCAACCCGTTCATCAACTCCAAATCTCCAGCATCAAGCACAACCCGACCCGCCGCCGCGTTCTCTTTGGCTTGCTCAGGATTCCGCGCCCCCACCAGCGCATGAGTCAATCCAGACTGATGCACCGTCCATGCAATCACAAGCTGCGCCATCGTACACCCATGCTTCTGAGCCACCGGCTCAAACCGCGACAACAACTCCCCAATCTTCTCCCGATTCGCCCTACTAAACCGCTTCTGCGTCGACCGCAAATCAGACTCCCCAAACACCCGCTCAGGACCAACCTTCCCAGTCAAAAGCCCAAGCACCAAAGGCGAATACGCAAGCACCGCCATGTTATTGTCCCGACAATACCCAAGCTGATCCGGCAACCCATCCTCACCCTGAAAACTCCCCCCCTCAAGCTTCCGATGAATCATCGAATACTGCTCCTGATCGCTATCCAACTGACCCGCCGCCCGGTACGCATCCATCTCCCCCACCGTCGCATTACACACCCCAATCGCACGGATCTTGCCCTCCTCTTTCAACTTCATCAACACCCCCATCGTCTCAGCAATCGGCGTCTCCTCCTCCTGCCAGTGCGTCTGATACAGATCAATATAATCCGTCCCCAGCCGCTTGAGCGACAGCTCAACCTCCTGCCGGATCGACTCAGGATCATTCCAAATCTTGATCTCCAAATGCCCAAACTCGCTCGGCCCCGCCGCCGTCGAACGCGCCACCGCTCGACCCCCCACAGAATTAATCACCATCCCGCACTTGGTCGCCAGCACAACCTTGTCCCGCCGGTCTGCAATCGCCTTGCCAACCACAACCTCCGAATGCCCAAACCCATAAATCGGTGCCGTATCAATGAGATTGATCCCCGCATCGATCGCCGCATGCACCGCCGCGATCGACTCCCCCTCGTCGGCCCCGCCCCACATCCAGCCACCCATCACCCAAGTCCCGATCCCAACAACCGACGCCTCAATCCCCGACGCTCCAAGCACTCGCATCTGCATATCAAAACTCCTCATCCCTCAAACCACTTCCAAGCCCTACTCCAATTTAGAATCAGATTTAGGATCCGATTCAGGATTCGTTTCCTGCTCCGCGATCATCTCCCGCGCCACCTCAGCAAACTCCCCAGGCACCAACACCTGCACCATCCCCGGAGTCTCCGCACGGAACCCCGCCGTCATCCCCCCAGCCGTCTGCGAAGGAATCCCCGCCTCAACAAGCATATTCCGAACCAACGACGCCTCAAACTCCGTCGGATACCGGGCAACAACAACAGGATCAGGATGTTCAGTCTGCTCGTTCTTCATACAACACTCTAGGTACCCTCACAGACACCAATGTCAGAAACTATGTCTACACCGGCCTGGACCTCGTTTCCAACGCCATCAGGTCCATCGCCACAATGCTTCTGACCCCTCCTTCGCCAAATTCCAACATCACAAGCCTCAACCCGATAACTCGCTACGCAATTTCACCCAAAACCACCGTAAAATCTCCGAATATAGATCAACCCCCTTGACACAGCCATTCAATTCTGGTAAAAAAACCCAGTCGGGGTAGCGTCGTTTTGTTCCACATCAACTGACCCCATCCAGGGTCTCACAAGCTGAATATCAAAAATCCAGGCAACCGATCCACACGATCCCACACCCAATCGGGCCAAAGGTCTCCCTGCATCACCCACACCGCCCACGGATCAATCGCCTTGTGACCAAACAGAAAGAATCGAAATGAATATCAAAGGAATGTCCTACATCTCCCTAGGAGTCGCCTGCGCTGCAGTCACCCTCATGCCAGTGTCACAAGCACCGGCATCAAACACAGACTTCACCGCCGCCGCCGGACAACCGGCATCAGTATCACCGGCACAGTCCATCGCAAACTTCAAAGCGATCAACTACAAATCCGCAATCGCCCTCAACACCGACGGCGACATCAGCCGAGTCTACGGCAAAGCCTTCAGCCATGGTCAAACCGGAGCGATCTCCGCATCACGCTTCCTCCAACAAAACCTACAAATGTGGGGCGTCCCCGCAAACCAACTCGTCGCCGAAGGCCCCTTCGACGACGGACGCCACACACAACAAATCGGATACCTCCCAGAGTTCGACGACTACAAATTCACAGGACACTACTACAAGCAAATCGTCGACGGCGTCCCCGTCTTCCGATCCAAACTCGTCCTCCTCACAAGAAACGAAGCAAACAACCCCCTCGTCCTGGCCTCCTCAGAACTCCGAAACCTCGCCGGCTTTGAGCTCGACCCACAACTCAAACGCCAAAGCATCAACCACGCCCGCATCCTCAAAAATGCAGAGCAACACTTCAACCTCGGTGTCATCCTCGATTCTTCCGAACGCGTCATCTACGCAGGTGTTGAAAACGCGCCACACGCCCCGGTCTTCGCCTACAAATCAACCGTTGAAATCAACGGCTTCGAAAAATACCTCGTCGTCACCGACGCAGCAACCGGACAAGTCCTCTTCACCGAAAGCCTCATCCATGTCCTGGACATCTCAGGAAATGTCTCAGGCGTCGCATCACAAGGACCAGGCGCCGACTTCTGCGAAGA
>JAESRA010000249.1 GCA_016764895.1 Phycisphaerales bacterium
GAAGTGTGCCGCGCCACTACCCGGAGCGATAGGTGTGGAGTGGCTTGGGTTCTGATGGTCTTGGGCCAACCTCAACTACTGGGTCCGGTGATGGCCCCTCTGGCGGAAGCGGAGGCGGAGGCTCGGGTTCTTCGGGCGGTGATGGCGGTGATGGCGGCAACAGCGGATTCCGTGGACGCAAAGTCACGACTTGCTCGTTCTGTGGCAAGACATCCCGTGAGGTCGGCCCGATGGTCGAGGGGCCTGGCGAGGTGTATGTTTGTAATAACTGTGTCGAACTGTGCCAGAATATCTTTAAGCAAGAACGCCGGCGTGTATCTTCGATCTCTGCGCAACTTTCGGAGATTCCGTCGCCACGCGAGATTGTCGAGTTTATGAATCAGTATGTGATCGGGCAGCAAGTCGCTAAGCGGTCCCTCGGCGTCGCGGTCCACAATCACTACAAGCGGTTGATGCATCATGAGAGCGAGAACGCTGACAATATTGAGCTTGATAAGTCCAACATCTTGCTGATCGGGCCGACGGGTTCGGGCAAGACGCTCTTGGCCAAGACCATGGCGCGGATGCTCAAAGTGCCGTTTGCTATTGGTGATGCGACGACGCTGACCGAGGCCGGGTATGTTGGCGAGGATGTCGAGAACTTGCTGCTCAAGCTTTTGCAGGCGGCGGACTTTGATGTTGAGGCCGCCCAGCGCGGGATTATCTATATTGATGAGATTGACAAGATCGGCAAGACCTCTGGGAATGTTTCGATTACGCGTGATGTTTCGGGCGAGGGTGTTCAGCAGTCGCTGCTTAAGATGCTTGAAGGAACGATATCGAATGTTCCGCCTCAGGGCGGGCGGAAGCATCCTGAGCAGCAGTACATTCAGTTTGATACGACCAATATTCTGTTTATCTGTGGCGGTTCGTTTGTTGGATTGACTGATATTGTTCGGCGTCGATTGGGCCAAACCCGTATCGGGTTTGGCGGGGTGGCGACTGATGCCAGTGATACCAAGGGCCGGCAGCATTTTGCGACCGAGGACCTTGAGACCGAGTGGCTCCAGTCGCAGATTTCCAATGTTGATGTGGTTGAGTACGGGGTGATTCCTGAGCTTGTTGGGCGTTTGCCTGTGATTACGCCTTTGATGCCTTTGACTCATGATGCGCTTGTTCAGATTTTGACGGAGCCGAAGAATGCGCTTGTTAAGCAGTTCCAGTATCTCTTCTCGCTTGAGGGGGCGGAGTTGAGCTTTACCGAGGATGCGTTGCTTGCGATTGCCGAGAAGGCCGGCAAGCGGGCGACCGGTGCTCGGGCGTTGCGTGCGGTGATGGAAGATACGATGCTGGACCTGATGTACCACCTCCCGGACAAGGATAACGAGGGGGCGCAGTATGTGATTGATGCGGCGCATATCGAGCATCCTCGCAATCTCGAAGATCTTCGGATCGCCAAGGCGCATACGGCTTAAGCTGTTTCAAAGTTTATAAATAAAGCCCCGGGTTTATGCTCGGGGCTTTTTTATGTGGTTTTGTATTGGTTTGCGTTTAGTTGATTGGGGTCGCGATTTTGGCGGATTGCCCGCCAACGGTGACCTCGGCTAGGGCGTACATTCGGACCGGTGAATCGATCAGCCCTCGCAGTGTGTGGGGGTCTGCGGAGATTAGGTGCAGCCCGATTTCTGATGACCGGTCATTGGCATCGGGGAACGCGAGTTTGGGTTCGACACGCAGGATCAACGGGAGGTGATCTCGCACCCATGCTCGGACTGTTTCGAGCCGGGCCATTGGGCCGTCGTGTTCATCGCCGGCGATGATGTGCAGCGATCCTGTTATATCAACGCATAATTCAACATCAAGAGCAAAGGGACATCGTGTTTCGAGCCGGGTCAGCCCGGCGATCATGGTGGCGAGCCCGGATGCCGATGGTTGCTTGATTGAAATTGGGGTCTGGGATTCAACCGGTGTGTTTTCTCTATATGCAGCGGCCAGGTCCTCGGCTTCGATTTGCGGTTCGATGAACGGGGTCATCTCAGGCGCATGAATCGAAACGGTCTGCCCGCTCATTTTGACGAGTTCATCGAGAATACTTGTTGCTTGGTGAGCGACGGTGTCACGGAAGATGTTGGTGGTTTCGGTCGCGTCGATGCGGCCTGCGGCGTCGATGATTTCGATCGGACGATCCAGGAACGCGTCAACAGCACGCGAGAGCTTTGCGCTGGCATCTGCAACCTGCTGGCTCGTTGCGCCCATCACTGCAAGACGGATATGAGGGGGATCGGTCATCTCGTCGGTATCCCACGCATTCGTCAGCGTTTTGATGAGTCTATATGAGGCGACGATGGCGGCCTCATCGGCGCCCGTTAGGATCGTGATTTCGTTGATCTCTTGACGATCGAGGAGTTCGGGCTCGGTTGTTTCATCGACGCGGAGGATCACCCGGTCTGCGATGGTATTGACCCGCGATAGGGCTTCTTGCAATGATCCGCATTCGAGGGCTTTGATGTCTTGTGATCCTGAGATGAGATCGACGGAGGTTGATCCGGCGGCGGCGCGGATGAGGGCGATGACTTCGCCTCGGCGGCGGGCTGTTGAGCAGGCGTACTGGCGGACCCAGAGCGATGCGCGGACGGGCAGATGGCCGAGCAAGACTGCTTCGATGCAGAGATGTCGTTTTGGATTGGGGTCAAGATCATGCTTGGCTTCGTTGATCCGGGGCATGATTTCGATTGGTCTGTCTGGGATTAGTGAATCATCGGTCGGGCCTTTGAAACGAATAGGCGAGTTTGTCACTGGATCGATTGAGTCTGTTCCTGTTTGGGAGAAGGGTTCTGGTGCGAGTTCGCTTTGGCCGAGGAACAAATCGGCGAGCGCGTCGTATTGACCATCTTCGATCCCGGCGAGCTTCATGTAGCCACCGGGCCCGGTTGGTCCAGCCTCGTTGTGGCTTGGCTTATTTTGGTTTGGCTCGTTGTCGTGATCCATGTAAATCTCCACTGATGCCCGACCATTTTATTTGGGCCTGCGAGCGATGTGTATTTATTATACCTGAAATTATGCCCGCACGCGGACGATATTATTATGTGAGCCAATCCCGTTTTTGAGATTCTCTGGGTTGTGCGGATCAAGAATCCATTGTCCGTCAACCACGATTTTGTATTCATAGGAACCGGCAGGGAGTTTGCAGTAGAGTTCGAAGATTCCCAACGATTCGTTGTGGCGGAGTTCTGACAATGCCGGGTTCCAGGCGTTGAAGCTCCCGGCGATCTGTACTACATTTCCAACCGATGCCGGCTGGACGAAGAGTACCCCGCCGGTGACGGCACGGGCCCCGAGCAAGTGCTCCACTCTTTTGAGGGGTGTCTGAGCCGGGAGTATCACGCGGTCATCAATGACCTCGATTGCCACCGGACGATGGGGCATCATTGATCGACGGAGTGGATTGGGTGCGACTTGTACATCAGAATCAGGATTCCGGTTTCGGGCCCGGAGTGCCATCTCTTGAGCCCTTGACAGTGAGGGAGTTTGTGCGGCGAATGCTGTGTCTATTTCAACCCGCCTGGCAACCAATGGTCCGAGCAGTTCGGCGGACTCGGATGATTCGGAGATTTCTATGACCTGGGCTGATTTAGTGGATGCTGGCTGGGCATCAACCAGTTCTGGTTGTGATTCTTCATAGTTCTGGGATTCGAGTTCTTCATCAATTTCTTGGCCAGGCTCGGGGCGGTCGATGGTCGCGTTCTCGATGAGCCATTCGCATAGTGACCGGTAATCTTCTGCTCCATTGGAGCCGGGGCTGAAGCTCTCTACGGGCTGGCCATAACTGGCGGCTTCTTTGAGGGTTTGGTCGTAGCGGATTACCAGTGGGATCAACGCTTCGCCGAACCGTTCACGCAGATCATCGAGAATGTCGCGTGCAAGGGGTTGTGATGGATCGTGCATTGTTGCCAGCACTCTTGGATTCAATCTCATCCCAACACGGCGGGCGATTGAACGCACGGTTTGGACCTGCTTGGCGGCGCCTTTGAGCGAGAAGAAACTGGTTTCTACTGGGATGATGACTTCTCGGCCTGCGGCGATCGCGTTGTATGACAACAAGCCGATGGACGGTGAGCAGTCGATCAGGCACACATCGTACCGGCGGGGGACTTGGCCGGATTCGTCGGCTGCCTGGCTTGTCCGCGAGACACGGTCGATCACGGAGCGGAGCCGGAGTTCTTTGTCGGGTTGACCCATGAGCCCGCCTCGGGAGGATTCGAGTCCGGCGAGCATCATGTGGCTGGGGATCAGGTCCAGATTTCGGCTGACATGCCAGATGAGCCGTTCGCGGTCGAGCGTTGATTTTGGATCGGCGCGGAGCGCGTCGTAGATTGTATGATCGAGCTTCTCTTCGGGAACCCCAAGACCGGCGGCGCAGTGAGACTGAGGGTCCATGTCAACGAGCAGCGTCCTGCACCCGCGCGAAGCAAAACCCGCGGCTAGGTTGATAGAACTGGTGGTCTTCCCACATCCACCCTTTTGATTTATAATGACAATCGTTCGCACCGGAGCACTGGCCTTTCATCGGTGAACAAGCCCGATGGAAGGCTTTATCGGAAGCAGACCCGTCTGGGCTCCAATCATCGTGCGACTTCTTACGCCTCAATGGCCATTTTTACCGATCAGGTGATCGGTGACAACTCACTCGCTGCGGATCGCATCGAACCCGGCACTGATTGATTCAGCCTTGGCGTCATCGACCACGCTGCAGCGACCTCGCCCAATAGGGTAGATTACCCGTATTGAATCGGCGGTGGATTTTTTGTCGTGGGACATCCGCTCGATCAACTCTTCGTTGCTTGGCAAGCCCGCGATGCGGGTCGGTAGTCCTACCCGGTTGAGTAATGAATACAGTTCGTCACCGGTTGATGTTTCCAAACCGGACGCATGTTCGGCGGCTCTGCATGCGGCGAGCATACCCAGGGCGACGGCCTCTCCGTGATGCAATGGGGCGAGTGATGGATCGGTCAAATCCGGCGTTAGATGGGCGATTGTCTCGATCGCGTGTCCGAAGGTGTGTCCGAAGTTGAGCAGCATTCGGCCGCCGGAGATGGAGGTGTCTTCGCGTTCATCCAGCGCGACGACGCTGGCTTTGAGCGAGACATTCCGCTGGACCAGTTCTTGGATTGTGGGTGGATCAAATGCGGCGATTGCATCGAGATGTTCGATCATCCAGTCGAGTAGATGGCCGTGGCCTACACCTGTAGAGATGAAGCCGTGCTTGATGCATTCGGCGAGTCCTGAACGGCGCTGGCGGGCATCGAGTGAATGGAGTGCATCAATATCCGCAATTACCAGGCTGGGTTGCCAGAAGCCGCCGACGAGGTTTTTGAGTAGGCTTGTTGAGCCGTCGTCGTTGGGGATTTGTAGATTGAACCCGGTCTTGCCCCCGACTGAGGCATCGACCATTGATAGAAGCGTTGTTGGGCACTGGATCACGGGGACGCCTCGGCGGTAGCTTGCGGCGACAAATCCCGCTAAATCTCCCACAATTCCGCCTCCCAGGGCGATGATCGGGTCAACGCGAGAGTGGCCAGTTGAGGCGATCTGTTCGAGGAGTCTTTGGTAGGTTTCGATTGATTTGATGTGTTCGGTGGGCGTGATTGATGCGGGGCTCACTTGCAGACCGGCATCGTTGGCGATTTTGGTGAGTTGATCTACGAAGCGGGCGGGCACGCCTGTGTCGATGACGATGAAAGCGCGGCGGGCACCGGACTGGTGCATTGATTTGAGTTGTGACTGAATCTCGCTGATCGCCCCCGACCCGATGAGGATGTCATAGCCCCGGTCCCCGAGTTCAACATGCACTCGGCTGGCGGCATTCATGCCGATCCCCCACCCTCACTGCCTCCGCTGCCTTCACTGCCTATTGGCCGAGCGGGTGGTGTAAATGGTGGGACTTCGATGCGTGGTGCGCCGATCCACATGGATTCAAGATCGTAGTGCGACCGGGCGTTTGGTTCAAAGACATGGACGACGACATCGATGAAGTCTGCCAGGAGCCAGAGGGCGTCGTTGTCGTTTGAGATTTGGTAGACACTTGTGTCAAACTCGGCGGCGACATCGTCAAGATTCTCGAGCGCGGATCGCATTTGCCTGGCGGAGGTGCCCGAGGCGATCACGATGAAGCCGGTGACTGGTGATTTTTTGGTGACATCCAGGATGGTGACATGATCGCATTTATCACCGAGCAGTGATGAGCCGATGCGTTTGGCGAACTCTTTGGCTTGCTCGACTTCGAGGATGCCGTCGGCGTCGGACATGGTGGTGCCTTGGCCTGTGGAGTTTTGGTTGATTGGATCGTTGTTGGTCTGTTCATTCATAGGACATAAGGATAGGCCTCTGCGTCTCAAAACTGGCCCAGATCACTGAAATCCATTCGGTGAACTGTCGTTAATATTGGAATGGGCCTGGGGTTTGGTGGTCTCGATGAGCCGGGGGAGTGACCTGGCCCGCCCGGCGAAAGAGCATCCCGGCCCAACCGCTCCGCGGACACGGAAGAAGCGACCGGCTTTCGGCAAACCGCTCGGCGGCGGTAAATCGCTCGCGGATCGCCCCGAGTTGATCCTCTTGGGCGGTAAGCACCACCAGCCAGCCCTCAGGACGCACTACACGAGTGATTTCTGCGATCATTGCCGCTCTATCTGGCGTGTTTTCTGTCCCCCACGACGAGTCCACGATGACGACGGCATCGAATCCGCCGTCGGTTTCGCCGTGGAGTGTTTCGATCCATCCGTTTTCGAATCCGCAGTGATCTGAGCGGTGTCTTTGTCGTGCGAACCGGATCGCTTGGCCGTCTCGATCCACTGACACCAGTCCGCCCGATGGCCCGACGGCTTGGGCGAGGATTGCCGATCCGCTCCCGGTCCCGCACCCGATTTCCATAACGCGAAGTCCTGGGCCGATGACATCGAGGATTTGGCTGTACATGACTGTGCGTGGATCGTGCCCGACATCTCCGAAGGGTCTGGTAGCGGTGTAGCGGATTCGTAATCCGCGGCGGGCATCGGCATCGACCCAGGGGAGGCGAACATCGTATTCTTTGACCCCCGGCCCATGCTCGCTGAGTGCCCTGCGGAGCGATATTCCAGACCGTTCGCGGTAGCGGACGCCGTCGGGCATGGTGATGGTTCGTTTGTAGAGTCCGATGTAGCGAGCGAATCTTTTGATTTTAAAGACCAGCCGAGAACCGATGCTTCGACGACCCGAACTTGGGTTTGCAGCGGTCATTTTTTTCCGCCAACGAAGAGTGAACCCTGCTTGGTTTTCATTCTTGGGAACACGATGTCAACACTTTGGGAGGCGGTGTTGATGGGTATCCAAGGGGTAGCTTCGTGCTGCGTTGAGATTGTGCGGGTCAATCCTGAATGATCGTGTTGTGTCGCCGCCAGTTCGGGCGTGTTGCATTGCTGGGAGAGATGGAGCAATATCAGATGTTCCCGCACCCGCATCGAGGCTACGGCGTTTGCGCTGAGTTGATTGCTCAGGTGCCCCGATCCACCCATGATGCGTTTTTTGAGAAACATCGGGCGGTCGGAGCTTTGTTGCATCTGGGGGCAGTAGTTTGATTCGATGGCGAGGGTGTCGACGCCTCGCATGTGTTCGATGAGTCTTGGGGTTACGCGTCCGCAGTCGGTTGCGTATCCGAGGTGTGCCTTGGTTCCGCTTTCATTGTCGATTACAAATCGGAAGCATGCGACGCCGAGCGAATCGTGGGAGAGGACCTCGGTGTAGAGATTCACATTGCTGGCCAGTTCGCACGCATCGTCGAGGGGTTCGGTATGCACACTGAGCAATCCCATGCGCTCTGCGCGGCCCATGTGCCCGCGATGGATGAGGAGCTTGGCGCGGAAATATCCTGGGCGGATAGCTTTGACCCATCCGGCCCCGCTCCCTACATAGCAATGGTCGGTGTCGAGGTGTGTGTAGATGATGGCATCGACTTCGTCTGGGCGGATGCCTCGTTCGTCGAGCAGTTTGGCTGTGCGCCTTGGGCTGAGTCCGGCGTCGATGAGGTAGACGCGTCTTGGAGTGTCTTTGGTTGAGGGGATGACCAGTACCGAGCAGTTGCCGCGTGATCCTGAGGCGAGCACGCACAAGGCGGCGGTTGCGCTGCTGGGCTCAAGGCGGGGTGCTGATTCATTTGATCTAAGATTGTCGAGGAGTCTGCTCATGCGTTGGCATCTGCCCGTGACTGAGTTGATGTTGTTCGGGAGATATTCCGGCCACCCACTGGGCAGATCGCGCGTTTGGATTCCAGGATAAATTGATAGATGTCATCGACGGCCTTTGATTCCTTTGCCCGCTCGGCAAGCATTTGTCGCATCTCCATCATCGGGGGTTTCTTTCGGAATACTTCTGAATAGGCAGATCGTACCGCCGCGATTTCGTCTCGGCTCATTCCCGATCGCTTCATGCCCACCAGATTCAATCCGACTACTTTGTTCCGCTCTGCGGCCATAAAATAGGGTGGTAAGTCGTTTGATAATATCGTTAACCCAGAAGTCATCGCCTGACGACCAACACGGCCAAAGTGATGAACCATAGTCGCGCCCGAGAGGATGACCCGATCCTGAATTTCGGCGTGCCCGCCGACTCCTGCGCCGACCACCAGAACGACATCGGATCCCATTTGCACATCGTGGCCGACATGGGCGTTGACCATGAAGAACGCGCGGTCGCCGACGCGTGTGGGGGTGTGGTCGTTTGAGGCTGCGTGTACTGAGCTGCTTTCGCGGAAGACGCAGTCGCTGCCGATGATTGTCCCGGCGGTGGGGTCGCCGTATTTGATTTTTGCATCTTGAGGCCCGAAGCCCATTGACGATCCGGGATAGAACACGGAACCGGAGCCGACGGTCAGGGGGCCTTGCATGTGGACTGATGCGATCAGATGCACACCGGCTCCGAGGGTGATGTCGCCGTTGAGTACGCAATATGGTCCGATTTCGACATCTTCGGCAAGCTTGACCTGGTCATCGACTATTGCGGTGGGGTGGATTTTGGGCATGCTGAAAGTCTAGGTCGCTGGCATACCATCTGCCGTGCCTGAACCCACCAAACCATCTCTCCGCCCAACCCTCTGCCCATCGCTCCACGAGCTGGGAAACATGCCTTACGAGCAGGCGTATCAGACTCAATGCGATCATCATGCTCTTGTTTTGGGTTCCCGAACATCTCCGGTTCCTGAGCTTGGCCGCATTTTGATGGTCGAGCATCCGCCGATCATTACGATCACCAAACGCCCAGAGGCCGCCTCGCATGTGGTTGCTTCTGAAGCACGCCTCAAAGAACAGGGCGTCACCCTCCACCAGACCGACCGCGGCGGGGATGTCACCTACCACGGGCCTGGGCAACTTGTGTGCTATCCGATCATCGACCTGAACCGTGCCAAACTCCGCATCCACGACTACATCCGGCTCCTCGAAAACGCCATCATCGATACACTCGCTGACTACGGCATCAAAAGTTCGACCGACCCCAACGCGACGGGTGTGTGGATTAACCCCAAGGACAATCCAACGCTTCACTTTGAGAATGACCAACCCGCCAAGATCGCCGCTATTGGTGTCCGCGTCCGGAAATGGATCACGCTTCATGGGCTGTCGCTGAACCTGAATCCGAATATGGCCCATTACCAGCTTTTGGTCCCCTGCGGACTTGCGGGGCGGCCTGTGACATCGGTGGCCCAACTCCTGGGTGAATCTAAATCTCCAACACGAGCGCAACTTGCTGGTATCCTCTATACGAATATCAGCGATCATTTGGATCAGAATATCGAAACTTTTTCAGAAACCAATGGGTAAACCGATCTATGCATAGACCAATCATCGCCGCTCTTTCCATACTGATCGCCGCCACACTCCAGGCACCCGCTTGGTCGAGCGATGCAGGATTCACTCAAGGGCCTGAGACGGCTCGCGAGCTTCGTAAGCAGCGGGCTCAGAAGAATCTTGAGAATAATCGTCGCAATCTTGATCGGCTTGCGCGAGATGCTGATCTTCCGGCTGTAGATGAAGCTCTCGTCGAGGAGTTCACGCGTTTGATTGAGTACCTTTCTGATCCTGCGCGTGAGGGGCGTGTGCCGGGGTCGATTGGGATCGAGGAGGCGGCGGTTTTTATTGAGGATGAGCTTGGCAAGATTGGGTTGGTCCCGGCGTTTGATCTCAGCGAGTTGTCGGTCGACGATGTTGAGATCATTACGCCCAATGCGTCCTACCGCCAGCCGATGCCGATGGGGTCTTCGCAGGCCGCGGTGATACAGAAATTTGTGATCAACGGGGTCGAGCTTTCTGGTGGCGAGGACTTTGCCCCGCTGGCGTATTCAGGATCAACTACGGCTTCGGGGGCGGTTGTGTTTGCTGGGTATGCGATTGTTTCGGGGCCGAATTCATACATGGGCTTTGGTCCCAACGATGATTTGAAAGGCAAGATCGTGCTTTGCTTGAAGTTTGAGCCGATGGACGAGGAGGGCAACTCGATCTGGAGAGAGGGCCGATGGTCGCATCATTCCCGTCTTACTTATAAGGTCAGTGCCCTTGAGCGCCGCGGTGCTTCGGCGGTGCTGATTGTTTCGGCTGACTCGGCCAACGATCCGACGGCTGGGATTTTGGACACGATTGATTCGACCTCGCCTCCGGCATCTATGGGTCGATTGAATCAAGGCGGCCCGAAGTTTAGTATCCCCGTTCTCTCTATTACTCCATACGCCGCCCAGATGATCCTCGACAATGGGGGCAATGGGCAGACGCTCGAAGGGCTCATTGCAAAGGCCAACAAAGAAGGCATCGTCGAGAGCGTCGGCGATGTGGAGGCCGAGATTGAAATCGAGATTGAGCGTACCAAGACCTATACTGATAATGTCGCGGGCATTCTCCGTGGCAAGGGCGATCTTGCTGGTGAGTTTATCGTCATCGGTGCTCACTATGACCACTTGGGCTATGGACACTTTGGTTCGCGCACCGGGGCTAAGGGGACGCTGCATCCGGGGGCTGATGACAACGCGTCGGGGACCTCTGGTGTTATTTTGGCTGCCCAGCAGCTTACCAGGCAGTATGAACTCTTGAGTGAAACCGACCACGCCCGGTCGATCCTGTTCCTGCTCTTTACTGCTGAGGAATCCGGGCTCAATGGGTCTCGATTCTATGTGGACAACCCGATCACCGAGATTGCCAACCACCACATCATGCTCAACATGGACATGATCGGACGGCTTGAACTCGACCCGTTGGAAGTCGGCGGGCTCAAATCCAGCGACCAACTCTATTCTCTGATCTCTGGCCCGCTCGAAAGATCGGGGATTGTCTATGACACCAAGACCTCGGTTGGCGAGGGGCGTTCTGACCATGCTTCGTTTGATGCCCAGAAGATTCCGAACCTCTTTTTCTTTACCGGGCTCCACGATGAGTATCACACGCCGGAGGATACGGTTGATCTGATCGACATGGCCGGGGCTGTTCGCGTGGCGATTGTGGTGAGCGAGATCGCGCTCGATGCGGCGACGATGCGTGAGCCGTTTATTCACCGCCGCGCCCCCAATGCCAAGGGACACAAAGCAAATCAGGAGAACGATCAACCAACCATCCGCATCGGGATCATCCCTGCTGATTCCTCCGATGGTGGACTGCTTGTCCAGCGGGTTTTTGACAATACCTCGGCGAGCAACGCCGGGCTCCAATCCGGTGACCGCATCACCCACTGGGGCGGCGACGCGATCAGTTCGGTCGATTCTTGGGCTCCGGTGCTTCTTGAGCACAAGCCTGGGGATGTTGTTGCACTGACTATTGTCCGCGGAGATGAAACCTTAGAAATCAAGATGACCCTCAAGGGCATCGAGTAATCAGTCCCTATACTTTGATATGGCTACCAGTAAACCTAAAAGCTCGAATATTGAAATCATCGAACCCATCGGCACGCGTGTCCTGATCCGAAAGGACGAGGACAAGAAGCAGACCTCCAAGGGCATCCATCTGCCTGACAAGATAGAAATCCCCACCATCACCGGGCGGGTCGTGGCGATCTCTACGCAAGTTGAGAATGATCCAGACTACCCCATCGTCAACTACGACCGGATTCTCTTCAATCCCAAGAACGCGATCCCGGTCGATTTTGAGGGTGACAACCGGCTGTTTGTGGTGCCGGTTGAGGACATCGTGGCGGTGTTCCGTAAAGACGGTTGAGCAACCAAGGAAGGGTGCCCCGATCTCGCCATCTTGGGCGCAGTCGGGTCTTGACGCACCAGAATCATTGACACCGAAAGACCGCACTGCGCCCAAGACGGCGAGTACGGGCACCCAAACCATGTCCTATCCTCTCCTGTGACTTTCCCCGATCCCTCCCAACTCACAATCGACACGCTGCCTGATCAGCTTGCGCTGCCGCGGTGGTCGAGGCCTGCTCGGCGGGCTCTGCTTGATGTCACGATCCGTCCGCCGGGATCCAAGAGTTTGACGAACCGGGCGTTGCTACTGGCGGCGCTTGCTTCGGGTGAATCGACGATCAATCACCCGCTGATTGAGGCCGACGATGCGCAGCGGATGCTGGCGGCGATCGAGCAACTCGGAGCCAAGGTTGAGCGTCTCGACAACGCCGTCAAGATCACGGGTACGGGCGGGAAACTCGTCGTCGATCCTGCAAATCCGGTCATCAATCTCAACAATGCGGGCACCGCGACGCGGTTCCTTGCGGCGGCGGCGCTGCTTGCGGATTCGCCTCTGACGATCACCGGAAATGAGCGGATGCAGCAGCGACCGATCCAGGAACTCGGCGATTTGCTGGAATCTCTCGGCGCGACTGTTGAATACCTCGGCACGCTCGGCTGCCCGCCGATCAAGATCACACCGCCGGCAGACCTTACTGCGATCCCGTCACAGATCCAAATCAAACCCACGCAGTCCAGCCAGTTCATCTCCGCGCTGATGCTCATCGCACCATTCCTCCCCAACGGGCTCACCATCACACAAAAACAAGGCATCACCTCGGCAAGCTATGTCCGCATGACCATCGAACTGCTCGACCACCTTGGGGTGCATACCAAGCATTCGGGTGATCTGGCGGTCGTGCGCATTGATCCGGGGCTCGATGGCTTTGTGCTTGATATCGAACCTGATGCTTCTGGCGCGACCTACTGGTGGGCCGCCGGTGCGTTGCTGCCTGATGCGACGATCCGCGTCCAAGGCATCAGTCTTGACGAGTCCCAGCAGGGCGATGCTCGGTTCCCGCAGCTTCTCGAACAGATGGGCTGCAGGCTCATTACCAAGGGCGACACACTCGCCTGCCGGGGTTCGGTGAATATCAATCCGATTATGTGTGACATGCGGGACATGCCTGATGCGGTGATGTCGCTGGCCGTCGTGGCGTGCTTTGCCAAGGGGACGACCATCATCCGAGGCGTCAAGACGCTCCGGGTCAAAGAATGCGACCGGATCGCGGCCCTCAAGGCCGAGTTTGGGAAGATCGGCGTGGTCGTCGCCGACAACCTCAACGGCGACGAAGACGCCCTCTCCATCACCCCCCCCACCCTCACCCCCCAAAGTTGGGGAACCTTGCAATCAGGCCCCCCGATTATTTTCGACACCTATGACGACCACCGGATGGCTATGTCTCTGTCTCTGCTTGCTTTGCGCCTGCCCAACATCGTTATCGACGACCCGGCATGTGTTGCCAAGACCTACCCGACTTACTACCAGCACCTCGGCCGGGTTTACGACCCAAACGGACATATCTGATCCGAAATTTGCTCCATTGGGTTCACATCTGAAGCGATCTGTTGTATTGTGAATCATTATGATCCAATACAGCGAAATCCTCAAAAAAGTTCTCAAAGAAGGCACCCCCTGCGATGACCGCACAGGCGTAGGCACCCTCTCAATCTTCGGCCACCAATCCCATTACTACCTCGATCCCCACGCCCCAGGCGCTACCGAACACGAGGTCCGCACCGGACAAGCCGCCGGCTTTCCCGTCGTCACCACCAAAAAACTCCACCTCCGCTCCATCATTCACGAACTCCTCTGGTTCCTCACAGGCGACACCAACATCGCCGCCCTCAACAAGCACAATGTCAAAATCTGGGACGACTGGGCAGACGACAACGGCGACCTGGGCCCCATCTATGGCCACCAGTGGCGATCATGGGCATGCCCCGACGGCTCCACCCTCGACCAAATCACCCAACTCATCGACAACATCAAAAACAACCCCTACTCCCGCCGCCACATCGTCACCGCCTGGAACCCCGCCCAAATCGACGACATGGCACTCCCAGCATGCCACTGCCTCTTCCAGTTCCATGTCGCCCGCTCCAAAGACACCGGCCCAGACTGGCTCTCCTGCCAACTCTACCAACGCTCAGCAGACCTCTTCCTGGGCGTCCCCTTCAACATCGCCTCCTACGCACTCCTCACCCAAATGGTCGCCCAAGTGACAGGCCTCCGCCCAGCCAAGTTCGTCCACACCCTCGGCGATGCCCACATCTACATCAATCACCTCAGCCAAGTCGAAGAACAACTCGACCGCGACCACCGGACTCTTCCCAAAATGAACATCAACCACGACATCAACGACATCTTCGCCTTCAAATACGAAGACTTCGAACTCACCAACTATGATCCGCACCCGCACATTAAGGGCGAAGTCGCCGTCTAGACCCTGCCAGACGGCCCCCAAAATACATCACTGGGTGCCACTACTCGCCGCTTCGGCGCAGTAGTGTCTTGACCGGGTGCCCCGCTGGTGGGCTTTGCCACCTGCGGGTCTTAAAACGACAAGTGCCGGGTGCCCCGACCCGCATTCTTATGCGCGTCGGGTCTTTGAATTGCCAAAATCTCATCATCCCGACCGCCCGGTGCCGTGCTTCGACCGCTTCGGCCAAGCACGCTTCACACACACCCCAAACCTACAGCCAACCCCCAAAAACGCCCGATACACACCCCATGCAAGAAAAAATCTGGATCCATGCCCGCTATCAATCCCAATACGGCCTCCTTGGCGCCATGTCCAAAGAACTCGCAGACGCCTTCGCCGCCAAAGGCTACGACGCACAACTCTTCAACCTCGACCACCACGACATGCCCACCGATGGCATTCTCTTCTTCATGAATGTCCCCGCCACCCTCAACGATCTCCCGCCAGCACTCTTCATCCCCGGCTCAAACATGAAAGCCATCCAACTCTTCGTCGATCATCCCCTCGCGCTCCCAGACAACATCATCGACCAATGGAACGATCACAACAATCTCGACAACTTCCGTCTCTGCCTTCCCTGCCTCGATGATGTCCATCTCCTTCGCCCACGCTTCCCAAACCTCGTCCACTCCTGGATCCCCCACGGCATCCCCCGCAACTCGCTCTGCGATCTCGATGCGATGACCATGGATCAATACAACACCAAAGAGTTCGATGTCGTCGTCACCGGATCGGTCCGCTCGCAAGAAGAAATCGAGTCATCGCTCTCGCAGATAACCGACCCCATGACCCGGTCACTAATCAGCGAGATCGTGAATCTCATGATTAAAGAACCCGGCCTTGGGTATGTTGCTGCGTGCGATTTGGTTATGGGATCGCGTGGGATCATCACTGGCAAATGGATCACACAAAAGTTCCTATGGACACTCATCATCGCCATCGTCAATCGCCACCGCAGAATCCAAACCGTCGAATCCCTCCAAGGCCTCAAAGTCGGCGTCTTCGGCTCCAAAGACTGGCTCCCCCACTGCACAGGCACCATCGAGTACGCTGGTCAAGTTGAATACGAAAACTGCGCCAAAGCATTCTCTCGCGGCCGGGTCGGTCTGGCATGGGGACCGACGCAGTTTGTCCATTCGTATTCTGAACGCATCATGCAAGCGATGGCCGGGGGGTCATCGGTGGTCTGTGATGATCGCCTGCTCATCCGGCGTGACTTTAATAAAGTGACAACCACCAACGCCGCAGGTCTCACGGCCAAACTCTTCGACTGGGGCGACCGGGCCGCGGCAAGAGTCGCTGTCGATCAGCAACTCGCCGATCCAGAAGCGGCACTGGCCATGGCCCGCCGAGGACGAGAGCATGTGGAGAATACTTGCCTGTGGGAACACCGGGTCGACGACATGATCGGGCTGGCCCAATCCCCAGCCGCCGCGACGGTCTAGCTCCCCATGTCATCAATAAACGCATTGGCCTCGTCGATCGACGCTTCCATATCGGCAATCAACGACGCGATTTCGGTTTCGAGTTCCACCAGTGTCCCGCCGAGCGACGCGATCGCGCGAGCGTTGAGATTATGCTTGAGAAACAGCACTTGGTCATTGAACGCCGCCAGCACAGGCCCCATCTTGGATTCTGCCCGTCGCATCGCCACGATCACATCTCCATACCGATCGCGTGTGTCATCGAGTTGTTTCTGCGACGCTCGCCGAAGTGAGTCGGTCGAATATTCTTCGAGTTCCTTTTCCCACTCAGCAAACAACGATCGCGCGACTCGATCCACCGATTTGATTTTCCCCGAAACCTTGCCTGCCCGCGACTCGGCCCGATCATACTGTTTTTTGAGCCGCGTGTAGGCCGATTCGAGTTCCCCACCATCAAACCCAGAGAGTGCTTTGAGTTCATCAAGCGTCGAAGCAAACTGTTCCTTAGCCGACTCCTGAGCATCCCGCGTCTCATCAACCCGATCCACAAGTTGCTCCCGCTTGGGCGTACCAAGTTTCTCGCGGACAGCAATCGAAGTCGAAGCGCAGCCGGTGATAAGAAGGACGGCGGTAAGAATGGTCGATCGGAGGAGGGGGGTGTTCATGAGGGGATGATAGCGGATTTTGGGTGAGATCGAATAGATTGTGTAGGGGAAAGACAGCGAAACAGGGCACACGGCAGGATTTTGCATACACTCAAATCGACAGAGAACTCGTGATCGCAACACGATAGACTCACTACAGCCATTCTGTTCACAAGACAAATACTCGCGAACTGCGCAATTTGCGGAGAATAGACACAAAATGAATTACTCTGCCTTATCCACCACAAATCACCCAGCCCAACATCAAGATATTGAAAATTTGTCTGAGGCTTTGGCAATTTCAAAGAAACAGCGAACGAACCTCCCTGTAATTCTTGAACTGACAGGAATGCCTAAAGCTGGTAAGACAACGGCAATCAGCAGGGTGAAACGTGGACTAAGCCAGCTTGGCATCAAAACTTTAGTAATCGACGAGGCTGCTACAGTCCGAGTTGCTCCATCGCTTAAATCAGATCTTTTTCTGTTTAACACACAGTGCTTATTGATCAATATACAGGAAATGCTTCTAACACTAAGCTACTCAAATACATATGATGTTGTTATTTTTGACCGAGGTTTATATGATAGCAAAATATGGTTATCCTTCTTGGCCAAAACTGGCCTCGCATCTGCGAGCATAGTAGAGACACTTTGCAAAATCTGTGACTTCCCTACTTGGCATTTTCAAACGGACCATGTGTATTTTTTAGACTGTGATTGGGATACATACTCGAAAAGATATCAAGACGACACGCCTTTTGAGGGCAACCCTAAATTGTCTCCTGAATATTTTTCAGTGCTTCGAGAAGCTTATCATGATTCTCTTTCAAATACAGAAAAACATACCCAACTCCCCAATTCCTCTTTTGACTGTAGTAATCAGGCAAGTCAATCCCCAGCAGGTGCAACTCACCAAATTGCCATAAAAATCATCCGAGATGCCGTAGACACAATTGTCTCGAAGAGTATTGAAACTATCGCTGTGATTAGCTCTTCGCATTACAATGGTGAAAAAAACATCACGCTTACATCTAGCGAGACACAATCGCTAATCTTGGATATGTTTGGCCGCGATGCCTCCGGAAAAAGAACTTCTAAGCAAAGTATTGGCCCCACAATAGAATGGGTGAATCGAGATACTGCAGAGGCTAGTTCCGAATATCTCCAAATAATTTCTTCTGCCTATTTCACCAAGGACGGCAAGTATTTAACTCTGAGGCGATCTAAGAAAGAAAATCGAGATGAGCTTAAAGGCAAGCTAACACTAATTGTTGGCGGGCATGTCGACGAAATAGATCAAAAAGATATTCGGGGGGGGGCCAACGAAGTGGAAAACTGCTTACGCAGAGAAATACAGGAAGAACTGGCATATGTAGACATGCCGAGTATTCGCCCTCGATTTGCATTGCGTCTTGGGTCAAGTCCAATGGGGCTGAGACACCTTAGTTTTGTGCATGAAGTTGAAACCTACAGCGAAGCGATTCAGCCTATTCAAATACCAGGTGCTGGCGACTATGAACCAAATCCTGAATTCAACGATCTCAACTGGCTAATCAATAACAAAGAGTGTTTTGATGATTGGTCTAAAGCGATTATTGATCACCTTGCGACTGATTCGGCATAAACCCGTCGCATCAGAGATGTTGTTTACAACAACACCCCCGTAATCCGTCCGGATCCGAATAAGGATAGAGGGCTAATAATTCTACAACTAAAACTCACCCCATATGCTCAATTATGTCATCCCCAAACTCCGAACACTTCCGCAGCGTCGCCCCCTCCATCTGCCGTTCAAAGTCATATGTCACAGTCTTATTCCCGATCGCACCATTGATCCCCTTAATAATCAAATCCGCGGCCTCATTCCAGCCCATATGCCGAAGCATCATCTCGCCTGACAAAATCACCGAACCTGGATTCACCTTGTCCTGGTCGGCGTATTTGGGAGCCGTGCCGTGGGTGGCTTCAAAGATCGCCGTGCCGGTGTCGTAGTTGATGTTGGCGCCAGGAGCAATCCCGATCCCACCAACACACGCGGCCAACGCATCGGAAATATAATCACCATTGAGATTCATCGTCGCCACGACATCATAATCAGCAGGCCGGGTCAGAATCTGCTGCAAAAACGCATCAGCGATGACATCTTTAATAATGATCGTCTTGCCGGTCTTTGGATTCTTCATCGAACACCAAGGCCCACCATCGAGCAACTCAGCACCAAACATCTCGCGGGCGACTTCATAGCCCCACTCCATAAACGCGCCCTCGGTGAACTTCATGATGTTGCCCTTGTGGACGAGCGTGACGGAGTCGCGGTCGTTGTCGATCGCGTACTGAATCGCGGCCTTGACAATTCGGGTCGTGCCTTCTTTGGAGATCGGCTTGATCCCAAAGCCCGTCGTGTCTGGAAACCGAACCTTCTTGTACAACTCAGGAAAGTTCTCCTTGAGCAGCGATGCGAATTTTTTATTGTCATCGGTGCCCGCTTCAAACTCGATGCCCGCATAAATATCTTCGGTGTTCTCGCGGAAGATCACCATGTCGGTCAAATCAGGACGCTTGACTGGTGATGGCACACCTTCAAACCAACGCACAGGCCGCAAACAAGTGTACAAATCCAACACCTGACGCAACGCAACATTGAGCGACCGAATCCCACCACCAATCGGCGTCGTCAAAGGCCCCTTGATCCCAATAAGATACTCACGAAAATCCGAAAGCGTCTGCTCAGGCAACCACTCACCAGTCGCATCAAACGCCTTTTCGCCGGCCAATGTTTCGTGCCAATGAATCTTGCGTTCCCCGTTGTACGCCTTCTCAACCGAAGCATCAAACACCCGAACCGCCGAGGCCCAAATATCACGCCCAATCCCATCGCCCTCAATAAACGGGATGATCGGATTAACGGGAACATTGAGTTTGCCATCGGTCATGGTAATCGGGGAAGCGGTGGTGGTCATCGTAAAATCCTTTGGTAGAAGTCCTGGTCAAGCCCCACAGCGGGAGCCCAATTTATGCTCAAACAAGCCCCATCATAGGCACCCACCCAAAAATCAGCACTACGATCCACCCATGAAAACCACCAGATTCCTGCTCACCAGCACCCTCCTCGCATTCACAACCATCCTCGGCTGCGCCTCCACTTCAACCATTCAACATCAATCAAACTCCCCCACCACCACCACCGCCGAGCGACTCGCCGCCGATGTCTTCACGCTTTGTACCGAGTTTCCCGACCGCAATATCACTGATTGGGAACAACTTACCAAAGCCGGCGCGTGGATCACCAATCGCTTCATTCGACTTGGCTATCAAATCGAGATCGAGCCACTCCCCATCCCCGCCAAAGGCGAAGGATGGACGACCAACACCATCGCCACACTCCTCGGCACCACCCATCCCGAAGAAATCATCGTCATCGGCGCCCACTACGACACCGAAATCAACACCCCCGGCGCCGACGACAACGCCTCAGGCGTGGCTGTGATGCTTGAACTGGCTCGAAGATTTGCAAACAACCCGCAGCCAAGAACCATCCGCTTCATCGCCTTCACCAACGAAGAAAGTTCCAACTCAATCAACACAGGCATGGGCTCACTCACCAGCGCACGCAACTCCAAAGACCGAGGCGAGAACATCATCGCCATGCTCTCACTGGAAATGCTCGGCTACTACTCCGATGAGCCCAACTCCCAAACCTACCCATTCCCAAGAGAAATGGCCCAACAACTCGGCCTCGAACTCCCCACCGTC